>CALMKK010000039.1 GCA_937867135.1 uncultured candidate division Zixibacteria bacterium | reverse complement strand
TTTGCACTCCCGGTAAATATTGGGGAACCTCTTTATAACGAAGGTCGCCGGTTTATGGCTGATATCGAGATAAACGCATTCATCCCCGTGCTTCTTAATTTCGCTGTCGATCGCCCGCGCCACGATATCCCGGGGCGCCAATTCTTTGAGCGTATGATATTTCTTCATGAACTTCTCGCCGGCGGCGTTCACCAGTATCGCCCCTTCCCCGCGCACCGCTTCGGAAATGAGAAACGGCTTTTTCCCGGGATCATACAATACGGTCGGATGAAACTGGATAAATTCCATATTGGCGATTCTCGCCCCCGCCCGGTATGCCATCGCGATGCCGTCCCCCGTGGCAATTTCGGGATTGGCCGTATAATAATAAATCTGCCCGATCCCCCCCGTCGCCAACATCGTAACCGGGGAATAAATACTGCTGAACTCCCGATCCGATTCGGAAAAGGTATATACGCCGCCGCACCGGCGGCGCCCGTCATGCATATAGGTTATCAAATCGAGCGCAATCGTATCCCGGTAAATATCGACATTTTTTCGGATATGACAGGCGTGGAGAAGGGCCCGTTCGATTTCGCGGCCGGTCAAATCGGCGGCGTGCACCACCCGGTTGGCCGAATGTCCCCCCTCGCGCCCCAGGTCGAGATGACCGCGCTCGACCGTAAATTTCACCCCGATCTCCATCAGTTTCTTGATCTCTTCCGGACCGCGGCGAATAATGGTTTCCACCACCCGCGGATCGCACAATCCCGCCCCGGCCGTAAGGGTATCGGCGATATGCGCCTCGAAACTATCCGTGGCCGATACCACCGTCGCGATCCCCCCCTGGGCGTAGTTGGTATTCGATTCCGTCTCGCTCTTTTTTGTGATAACCGCCACCCGGCACTGCGGCATCAGAGAAGCAACCTTCTGTGCGAAAAATAATCCGGCGATACCGGTGCCGATCACGACAAAATCATATTTTCGTTCCATATTTCTTAACCGACAAGTTTTTCAATCGCTTGAAAAAATTTCTCTCCCTCGGTATCAAATTGCAGTTTCAATTTAAGATAATAGAGCGGAGCGCCAAAATCCATATTCTTAAGTTTTACATAATCTTTATAAGTTGTCACGATATAATCCGGGCGCAAGGTCTCGATTTCCTTTTTTATAATTCGCATTTCATTCTTTTGGTAGCGGCAATGATCGGGGAACCGCCGGAACCCGGCCAATTTCGAACCACATTTTTTCAGACTTTCCAGCACCGCGCCAAAACTTCCGATTCCGGCAAAGAAATAAATCCGCTTGGCCGCGATATTTTGGAAGGGAATCCTTTCTTTCGGCGAATCGATTTCGCAATTTATAAATTCAACCGGCACGATCGGCTTTTCCGGAAAAGTCGCGGACAGCCAGGTTTCAAGCGCGCTTCCGCCGAAACTCGCATCGGGGCGCGTCAGAAGAAATATATCGGCCCGCTTCATGGCCGAAAGCGGCTCGCGGCGCCGCCCCAATGGAAAAAGCACTTCCCGCCGCAAATCGCGCCGGGCGTCTATTACCAGAACATTCAGATCGCGATGCAGACGACGATGCTGAAAGCCGTCATCAACCAAAATTATATCCGGAGTGTACTTTTCATCGAGGATCGCCGCCGCGTCGCTCTTCCGGGGCGCCACCGAAATATAGACGGTCGGAAGAATTTCGGCCGCCATCAGCATCTCATCGCCGATCTCTTCGGCCGTCAAGCGCAACAGCTCTTTCCCCATCCCGGCCACCGCCGACTCCGATGTTCGTCCGTACCCCGATGAGACTATCCCGACTTTTTTACCCTTAAATAAAAAATGCCGCGCCACCTCGATGACAATCGGCGTCTTGCCGGTCCCTCCGACCGTGAGATTTCCGATCGAAATAACCGGGGCCTTGGTCCGGATTTTCGCTTTGGCCGACCGGTTGCGCAGCAGTACCACAAGTCCGTACCCGAGAGAGATAATCCAAAGTACAATCAGGCCCGGCCAGACCAGTGGATTTCTCTTATGATCGATTATATTCAGCCAGATTTTTTCCATTCGCCTGATAAATAATTTAAAATGATGCGCGCCGTCCGATAAGCCCGCGAATTCTCTCCCGATGCAGCGCTTTTCTGAATATACGTGATTTCACCGCGGAAAAATAGGCGAAGTTTCTCCAATAGGACCCCTTCATCGGCCACCATCTCCCCGAATTTATGTTCCCTGATATATTCCGAACTATCGGTGACATTGAAAATGGAGGGGCCGTATAAAACCGGGATTCCCGCCCAAACCGGTTCGAGAATATTATGCCCGCCGATATCGACCAGCGTCCCGCCGACAAAGGCGATATCGGAAATGGCATAAATATCATTCAATATTCCCATTTGATCAACAACCACCACCTTGACCTGCTCGGCATTCCTGTCAATCTTTGAATAAAGAGTGCAACTTAAATCCAATTCAGCCGCAATATGACAGACCTCTTCAAGATGATCCAGATGACGGGGCACCAGAACCAGACGGATTTGCGGAAAATCGGCGGACAGATTCTTATATATTTCGAGAATCATTCGATTTTCGCTCTCGCGGGTGGAGCCGGCCGTAAAAAGGCGCGTCCCTTGGGGGAATGGGAACGACTTCCGCAACGATTTCTTCTTTTCGGGTGGGACCTCTGTCATCGGAGCGTCGAATTTCAGACTTCCGATAACCTCAATCCTGTTCGGATCGGCGCCGATGGAGAGATACCTCGTCTTATCCTGCTCACTCTGCACCATCACGCGGGCATAGTTGGAGAGCACTTTTGCCAACCCCGATTTCGCCAGCCGATAACGGGATGACGCTTTTTCGGAAAGCCGCCCATTGGCCAGAAAGACCGGGATCTTCTGTTTTCCCAGACTGATAATCATATTGGGCCAGATTTCAGTCTCGATAAATATGGCCGCCGCCGGATTGACCTGGCTGATAAAACGTCTGATCGGCATTTGATAATCGATCGGCATAAAACCGACCGTGATTTTTGAAGCGGAAATGCTCTGGGCGCTTTTCAGGCCGGTCTCGGTCATGACTGTTATATAGTATTCAAGATCCCTATCCAGCGCCGTCAACTGCTGAACCAGTATCGAAAGGACCTTGACTTCTCCCATCGATGAAGCATGTAACCAGATTGTTTTTCGACCGGCCTGATGATTGCCCTCACTTTTATGATACCCGAGCCGATCCCCCCATTTTTTGGAACCAAACAGATAAGAGATATAAGTATACGGCAAAATACCGTAGTAAATAATGAATGCGGCGATCCGATAAAGCGTCAGCATGACAGATACTCCCGGATAGCTTCCGCCGCCCGCTCGGCAACTCCGGCCCTGCCCAAACGGTCGGTCACACCATGCAGTTCGTTAATAATATCTAATGCCGCCCGGTCATCTTCAAGCATTGGCCGCGCTTCCGCCGCGATTCTTTCCGGTGTGGCTTCCCCCTGAATCAATTCCGGCACGATTTTTTTCTCACCGCAAATATTGATAAGAGCAATCTTATCGACCGTTACCAGCGAGCGGGCAATTCGATATGTCACGGCGCCGGTCTTGTATATCACCACCATCGGGCGGCCGATAATCCCCGTCTCGAGAGTGGCCGTTCCCGACGAAGTTATCACAAGGCGGCTGTCGGCGATTAATTGGCGCGTCTGCCCCAAACGTAATTCCATCGGTACGGATGCTTTATGAATATAGGCCCCATAATCAACTGTACCTTCCACCCCGGCCACGGCAAATCGCCACCGCCCGCTCTTTGACAATATTTCCGCGCTATTTATCATCGCGGGAAGCATCCGCTCGATTTCCTGCGGCCTTGAACCGGGCAATAGGGCAATCAAATCGGATTTGGTATTATACGGCGCTTTGATAAAGCGCTCTTCCATATCATCCAATAAATAATGCCCGACAAATTTATTTTTCACTCCCGCTTTATCGTAAATGTTTTTTTCGAACGGCAAAATGAGAAGCATCAGATCAACCCGTTCCTTGATTTCCTTGATCCTTTTTCCGCCCCAGGCCCAGATTTGCGGCGATACATAATAAATGACCGGTATCCCCAAATCATGCACTTTCCCGGCCAGCCGTAAATTAAAACCGGGGTAATCAATTAAAATCACAATCTTCGGCCTTTTTATTTCTATCTGCCTTATAGTATCGTGCATCAGGCGTTGAAAAAAGCGGAATTTTTTGGCCACTTCCCAGAAACCCAGTACGGCCAGTTTGGAGCCGGGCACCAGCTGTTCCTGCCCCTCGGCCGCCATCCGCTTCCCCCCCAACCCGAAACAATCAAGAGCCCCGCATTTCTCCTTCAGCTTTTTCAAAAGATGGGAGCCGGCGATATCGCCCGACGGGTCACCGGCAGAAATGAAAACGGGGATCTTCTTATCCCCGGTAGCATCCTGGCGGTTGTCTTTTTGACTATTGTACGCCATTAAGACCTATTCGCTCAATTTCCAGCGCCACCTTCAGTGCATCCCGTCCTTCTTCGACCGTGACCTGCGGGCGCGTCTTATTCTGTACGGCCCGCACGAAATCTGTCAATTCGCTACAGAGCATATCTTCGTCTTTCGATCCGGCCTTGCTATAAAGTATCTCATGACCCGATTTCCCCAGCGGAACCCGCATACCGTTTTCGTGCCTGTTGCTCTCGTCGGAAAGACGGTATATATCGGCCTGCTTTACCGCCAGATCCAGAGAATAATATCCGGACTTCTGGAAAATCCGCAATTTCCGCATCTGATGAAGCGATATCCGGCTGGCGGTCAGATTCGCCACCGCCCCATTTTCAAAAGTCAGGCGGGCGTTGGCGATATCGGCCGTATCGGAAATGACCGCCACCGCCGACGCTTCAATCCGGGCCGGTTTCGATTTTACCAGGTGGAGCGTCAAATCGATATCATGTATCATCAAATCAAGTATGACCGCCACATCGGTGCCGCGCGGGTCGAAGGCCGCCAGACGATGCGCCTCAATGAAACGCGGCCGAATATTGAATGATTTAAGGGCCTGGACGGCCGGATTGAACCGCTCGATATGCCCGACTCCGACTATGACCTCATGCTCCGCCGCCAGTTCCACCAGCCTGTCGGCTTCTTCGATACTCACCGCGATCGGTTTTTCAATCAAACAATGGATACCGTGCGCCATTAATTTTGATGCCTCTTCAAAGTGATTACTGCTCGGAACCGCAATCGAAACCGCTTCAACTCTGCCGATTACGTCTTCCGGCGAATTGAAAGCCATCACCCCGAATTCCTCCGCCACCTGCCGGCATTTTTCGGAGTCGATATCATAAACTCCGACCAGTTCCGCTTCTTTGATATTATGATACCACCGGGCATGATGATGCCCCAGATGTCCCACTCCGATTACAGCCGTTTTGACTTTATTCATTATGGTATTTGCTTATTATCGAAATAGATAAAATTGACCGCTCACTCCCGGGCCGGCGGAATTTTACTTGATTATTCCCCGGTCCGATTTGCCGATGAAATCGAGAATCAACTGCACTTCCGGAATCGCTTCCACATCCTCTTTGATTCTGGTCACCGCCTGCGAAGTATTGAATCCGGAGAAAAATAATATTTTGAAGGTCTTTTCCAGAAGATGAATCGTCTCCGTCTTGAAACCGCGCCGTTTCAACCCGATCGTATTGAGACCGACCACCCTTATCGGATACCCCGCCACCAGCGAATAGGGACAGATATCTTGCGGGACCCGAAAACCTCCCCCGATCATGCTGTGGGCGCCGATTTTTACGAACTGATGAATCGGAACCACGCCGCCGATCGTCACCCAATCGCCGATTTCAATATGCCCGGCCAGATTGACGGAATTCGCCAGGATTACATTATTTCCGACCGTGCAGTCATGAGCCACATGAGAATAGGCCATCAAAAAACAATTCTCGCCGATCGTTGTCTCGCCATGGGCCGATGTTCCCCGGTTGAGCATCGCATATTCACGAATGACCGTCCCCTTGCCGATTACCAGACGCGTCCTCTCCCCTTTGAATTTCAAATCCTGCGGGACCGTCCCCAGCACCACCCCTTGAAACAGGGCGACATTATCGCGCAATTCCGCATAGCGGGCGATCTGACAGTGACTGCCGATAGTCACGTTGTCCCCGATAATGGTGTCGGCTTCAATGATGCTGTACGGCCCGATTTTGACATTTTGTCCGATAACCGCCGTCGGGTCGATAAGCGCCGTAGAATGTATCTCTTTCATCTATCCATTACCATTGCCATCAGTTCCGCTTCCACCACCAATGTATCATCCACGAACCCTTTCCCGGCCATTTTACAGGTATTGCGGCGGAAGACTTTCATATCCAGTTCGAACCTCAGGGTATCCCCCGGCTTGACCGGTTTGCGGAATTTGACCCCATCGATCGCAATAAAATAAACCAGCTTCTTCTCCGGCTCCGGGACCGCCTTCAAAAGCAGAATTCCGCCCGCCTGCGCCATCGCTTCGATTATCAAAACTCCCGGCATGATCGGATGCCCCGGAAAATGTCCCTGGAAAAACGGCTCATTTATGGTCACATTTTTTATCGCCACCACTCTCTTTTCCGGATCCAATTCGATGACTTTATCGATCAACAGAAACGGATACCGGTGCGGCATTATTTTCATTATACCGTCGATATCCAGAAACGGCTCCAGATTCGACTTCTGATATTTGCTCAATAATTTCTTCTTTTCATATAGGGCGCGGATTTTTTTGACCAGCTCCACATTGGCCTTATGCCCGGAGCGGGCCGCCAGGATATGCCCCTTAATCGGAACGCCGATTAAGAACAGATCGCCGATTAAATCCAGGGCCTTGTGACGCACCGGCTCATTATAAAAGCGCAGTGGAATATCATTGATAATTCCGGTCTTGCCGACAAACGCCTCATCCTTAAGATTCAGGACCCGGCGAATCCGGTCCACTTCCACCTGCCCCAGATCGGAATCATAAATTACGACGGCATTGTTGAGGCCTCCCCCTTTTATCAGACCGTGATTCTTGAGCATCTCCACTTCCGATAAAAAGCAGAAGGTCCGCGCCGGCGCAAATTCCTCCAAAAATTCCGATTCCAGGTCGATCAAAGTCGTGTACTGCGTTCCCAGGGCCGGATTGCGGTAATCAATCATGAAAGTGATGCGGAAGCGATCCGACGGCGTCACCACGATATCGACATGCCGGTCCGGCTCGGAATATGACAGGGTTGTGTCGATTTCCAGATAATACCGGTCGGCATCCTGTGTCTCGATCTCCGCCTCGAGCAGTTTGTCGGCGAAAGGCCGCGATGAGCCGTCCACGACCGGCGGTTCGTTGGCATTCACTTCGATATCAAGATTGTCGATCTGAAGTCCCGCGATCGCCGCCAGAACATGCTCAACCGTATAAACCTTGGCCTCGCCGTTTCCCAATGTCGTACCGCGCGAAATATCGATGACATGATCGATATCGGCCATAACCGACGGATTCCCCGGCAGATCAACCCGGATAAATTTTACGCCGCTGTCGGGCGGCGCCGGACGGAAAGTCAGGGTACTGCTGTTGCCGGTGTGAAGCCCCACTCCCTCGATTGAAATAGGGCGCTTGATTGTTCTTTGCTTCGTATACATATGTTTTGTTTAGGACGGGATTATACAAATTGTTAGCAATCATATCAAGGAGAAAATCGTAACACTTTAAATCCCTTATAGTTCCTTTAAATTTTTAATCTTCCTGAACCTGCGAATCAGCGCTACATATTCCTTGACCATCATTTCGTCGGCTTCGGAAATCCCCTCCATCACCGGAATGCCGATTTTCAGCAATGCCCGCACCATATCCGCCACCGTCCGGTCATATTTCTCCGCCAATTTCTGTAACCGTTCCTTGAATTCGTAGGAGAGACGGATATTTATGATATGCTCTCCGCGAAATTTGGCCCGTAATTCATCATTCATCATTTCAATCCTCCATATGATATTTCTGGTGACTAATCAATATCTGCGGCGTCCCGATTTTAATATCATAATCCGCTTTTAGTCTCGCGATTATCCGATGCCAGGTCTCTTCCTTTCGTTTGGCCCTGATAATGACCTCGATTTCTGCGCGATACGGCGACCGGCATAAACGGCAGTCCGGCAAACTCAACCCCTTTAAAACGAATTCCCTGCGGACAAATAGGGCCAGATTTTTTTTGAGTTTGATAACTGCCCGACGATGAATAGTAGTCGTTCGCCTCGGGTCCTTTCCGAGTTGCCGGGCGATATCATATAGCGACTCACCACATAGATAATGCCTTGTTATAATCTCCCGTTCCGATGGCGTCAATTTCGCCAGCGCCCTATTGACCCATTTTTCCACTCTTTTGGTTCGCGCCGACTCTTTGGCGTCGTTTTCCATCCCGAGTTGAAAATCTCCCCCCTGCCCCAGTGCGGCAATCCAATTTTGATATGAAATTCTCGACGGCATCCTCTTTTCCTTTTTGCATGAACAAAAAGAAAATTTGCGCCGTCATGCTACCACATCCCTGTCACGTGATTTTGAAAGAGATTATGAAATGACAATCACATTGATCATCTGATTCCGCATTACGGCCCCTATTCCTGAATGTCATTCCGGGCTTGACCCGAAATCCATTAATTTACGCGGTCCGGCCTTTGACGGGCCCGTAGGTTAATATTATAGTTGCGGCGGGTCTTAGATCTTTCGCGCCCGCGAAAAAGCGTGACCCGCCGCTTTTCCCGCGCTGTCAGGAACCCTTTCCTGACAGTTTCGATTTCTTCCCCTTTTATGCGCCGTCAGTCCGGCAATTGCCGGACTGACGGAATCCTGATACTCCCCTGCAAATCGCATTTTCCCCACCAATTCGATGTTAATCGATTCATCGGGCTCCTTATATAGAAAGGAGAACTATAATTATGCCTTGTACCGATCGTCAACTTATCGCCAATCGGCTCAACGCCCAAAAATCGACCGGCCCCAAGACCTTTGCGGGCAAATTCCGCTCCAGCCGTAATTCCCTCAAGCATGGCCGTTACTCCTGCTTCGATGTCGCCTCTGTCATACCGTTGCTTCCGGCGCGTTATCAGTCCCGCCTGATTTCATTACTGGTCAGCGGAATACGCTCCGGCAAAATCGAAAGAAAATTTATGGAACAGGCCGTTATTAAAATTTTGGAAAAGGCATTATGATCGTCGCTTGCTTGAAGCCCGGAGCGAACCCGAATTTGCGGCATTGCCGCGCTTTTGCTCAACTTGTTATAGTACAGCCTGTTATCGTGAAAAATGCCGCTAAATTCAGACGGAAATTTTTGATGAAAGCGAACCCACCTAATCCCACCCCATTCTTGTGCAATGGCTTAACTAAAATGGAATCAGGTTTGCTCTTACCTACTCCGTCAATAATGCCGCCCTTAATAAACCTTGACCATCACGCCGGCGCGGCGTTCTGTCTTTTGCTTGATCTTCACAAGCCCCTCGGCCTCAATCTTTGTAAGGCTCCTATCCGCCGACGGGCGATCCAGCGAATAAATATGGCATTCCCTCGGTTTTATTTCTCCGATCCTGTCGATCCAGCGGTCAATCGCATAGTCATTGTAATTCCCCTCGTCGCCTCCGGCAAAAAGCGCCTGTATGATAATGTCTTCGAGACCCTTCAGTCCTTCCATTATCATATCGAATCTTATATCGGGATGCGGGCGGTTGAAACGAAGAAATACTGCATCCTCGCCGCAATCAAGTTTCATGAATCGCTCATCAAGATTTGCCAGACCTTGTCGAACATCGTCTTTGTACACCAGCGCCGAGTTGGAAAGTATCGCCAGTTTAATATCGGGATTCATGCGATTCTTGAGAATTTTGACTTTCTCCACTATCCGCGGAAATTCGGGATGAAGGGTCGGCTCGCCGTTCCCCGAGAAGGTGATATAGGCCACCGACGGGTAATCATCGAACGCCTTCTCCAGCGCCAGGACAATCTCATCGACCGACGGGACTTCGGCGCCGTCGATATTAACCGTATGCCCTTTGGTATTTGTGAAGCCGTATTGGCAATAGCGGCAGTTGAACGGGCAGGCTTTATACCGGGTCGGCAGAATGTTCAGCCCGAGCGATGATCCCAGCCGGCGGGAGTTGACCGGGCCGTATATAATATGCTGTTTCAATTTCAAAGATTCGGAGGTCACTTTTTCATTCCATTTTTTTCTTTTAACAACACAACTTTTCGCTAAATTTAGCATAAATATCAATAAAGTCAATTTGACCATTAAATTGCCGAACTATTAAAGAATGGAGTTACTTATGGAAATGGACCGGAATGAATTCAGACGTCGCGACCGCGGCCCGCTCATCGGCGGCCTGATCGTTTTCGGGCTGGGAGTATTGTTTCTTCTTATCAATTTGGATTTGATTCCCGGCTGGCGCGTAATATGGCCGATTATCCTGATAATTGTCGGCGCGGCCCTGATTATCGCATCATACAAAAAGAACGAGAAAGTTAAATCATTTTGACCGAAAATCCTTACCCCGACCATAATTGGGAGCGAGTTCCGGCGGAGCCGATTGGGAATATTCCTCCGGCGGAAGAAACCCCGGCGGCGCCGATCTTTCGCAAAAGCCGCCTTTCCTATTTGACTCTTTTCTTTCTTCTCATACTCTGGCCGGCCCTGTCTTTAATCACGACCGGTGATCCCGCGGAAGCCCTCAAAATTCTCTCCGTCTCGCCCATTTTCTTTATTTATCTGCCGACCATGGTGATACAATGGATGGTATTCCTCCTGGTTTTTTTAACAACTATCCGTGAAGGGACCGGCCTGGCCGGAATCGGCTTTGGGAAATTCCGCCTTCTCCATCTCCTCTGGGGAATTGCATTTCTGCTTGTCTCCAATCTGATACTATCGCTGATTTCCCTCTTATTGACCGCTCTCAACCTGACTATTCCGGGTGAATTGGAACTGATTCTTCCGAAAACCGGTATCGAACGAATTTTGTGGGCCTTTTTGGCCGCCACGGCCGCTATCTGCGAAGAATCCGCTTTTCGCGGTTATCTGATTACACGGATAAAGATATTATCCGGCCTCAAAAGCTGGATTATCCCGGTTATTCTTTCGTCTCTGGCTTTCGGATCGGGGCACGCCTATCAAGGAGTCGGCGGTTTTATACTGATAACCATTTACGGTGCGATGTTCGCTCTTCTATTCTTGAAAACCAAAAGCCTCTGGCCGGTGGTTATCGCCCACTTCTTCCAGGATTTTTCCGCCCTCTTCTTCCCGTTCCAAAAATAACCTATTTATTAACCGGTGGCGGCGGTCCTCCTTTATAGAGGAAATTAATCAGGAATGATACGTCCAGAATATTAATGGTCCCGTTGCCGTTGGCATCGCCCTGTATCAGAAGCGGCGCCGGGCCGCCTTTATAAAGAAATGATATGATGAACGACACATCCAGAATATTTATTACGCCATCGTCGTTGGCGTCACCCCGCATAAAATCGCCGATCGTTATTTGACCCTGCCTGACCACCGGCCGAAATGAAACATAATCGGCGTCATAATACAGAGAGCGTCCGTCGAGGGTCGTGGTATCCATCGTATTTGTCCCGCTTCCCGAAACGCGCGTCAAATAGAGATTTAATATCCGCCCGTATCCGGGAACCAGATCGGGGCTATTGCCTGAAATATTCGGCGTAAAAGTGAATACATAAGATTGCTCGGCCGGGCTGTAACCAATAAAATTAATTTGTTCGAAATAACTGCTTCGGCAGGAGTCGGTATCGTGGTTGGCATATTCAAAGTACAGCGGTCCGGTGAATTTAATCGGAAGGATAAAACTATGCAAAGGCTGACTGTTTCTGAGATAAATCGGGATTTTAATGGTTTCCCCTTCCGAAAATGCCTTGTCGGGAAAGATGACCGTATCGGCCAGCGCCATTATCATCTTTTTGCGGGTGCGATTGTGGGGCCCGTCAGCCAGGGTATTATTGAGAGAGACATCAAAAGCTCCCCCGAAATTGTATGTATGAATAGGATTCGCATCGGTCGAAATTCCGCCATCACCGAAATGCCATGTCCGGTTGCTCGCCCCTATGGAACTGTCGCTGAAATTGACGGTCAGAGGCACATTGCCGAAAATTGTATCCGCAAAAAAATCCACCAACGGGCGACGCGTATTGCCATAGGCCATATTATAAGTATCCCAATTGGACGAAGTCAGATCATTCTTGAATGAATATTGATGGAAAATTATTATCTGACTTGCCGGAATATTTGCCAGGGACACCCAGCCGGAAACAAGATCATAGCAGTATTCATCAATTCCGATAATACTTCCATCCTTACTGACTGAATCAATCGAGTACAGGGGATGCCTTCGCGTGTAAAATACCTTTTTTCCGCTAATATCCGTTATTGTATCGGCCCGCGACTCGACCCCGTCCCCGTCAATATCAACCCAGGCCATTTCCTCGACGACCGTGGCATTATCGGCTTGCCATACCGGGCTGGTCGTAAATGTTCCGCCGCTGTTCTCATAAATGCGCGGGGCATCCCACCATCGTCCCGCCGCCAGATCATCATCTCCGTCATTGTCATAGTCATAAAGCGAGAGTGCCGAGCCGTAACCGCCGTCAGCCGATTCCCAACCGGCCGTGGAATTCAAATGTCCCGTTCCGTCATTGAAATAGACACGATATTTGCCCGTTCCGCCGTTTTGATTATTGAAAGCAACTATCAGGTCGAGCCAGCCGTCGCCGTTGACTTCGCCGAAAATCAAAGTGTTGGCAGGTTCATTGTGTATCGCCTGCCACGACGGATCGGTCTCTATTGACCCCGAAACATTATAGTACAATTGCGGAGAACGATCATCATAGCAAAACGCCAAATCCAGATCGCCGTCATTGTCGATATCACCCCAGGTGACATCCATCGCTTCGGTGGCCTGCGATGATTGCCATCCCGGAAGGGTCTGCAGGGCGCCGCCGATATTCAAAAATATCCGGTCATTTTGTTTGACCGCAGTATATCCTTCGCCGGTAGCCAGAGCCAAATCAAGACGGCCGTCGCCATTGGCGTCCCCGAAAGCATTGGAAAAAGTATATAGATTTTCGGCGGTGTACCAATCAGGGGTCGAGTGCGGTCTTCCGGTCATATTCAAATAGAGATTGGACCGCGTTTGAGTGGGAAAGCCTCCGGGACCGATATAATTGGAGACGGCGAAATCGGGAAAGCCGTTGCCATCGATATCGCCGACCGCACCGTGACCGGAATAATTGGCATCGGTTGAGAACCACGATGCCGCCGACGGCATCGCCCCATAATGCGAGAGATAAATCATATTCCGGGCCAGGGCCATATCGTTGCCGTTGGAATAAAAGACATCGATATAGCCGTCGTTATTGGCGTCCCGCCAGATCATACCGGTGGAATAAAGATTCGGCTCACTTGTTTGCCAGAAAGGTAATCCCCCTAACGGGACTTGCCCGCGTGATGATTCAATGATTAGAAATAGGAATATAAATTCGCTGAAAAATAAAATGACCCTCATCTCCGGTTTCCCTCCTCCTCTATTTTTTATTTTAGTAGAATCATTTTCCTCGTCGATGTATATCCCCCGGCGCTCATTTTATAGAAATATATACCGCTGGCCACGGCATTTCCAGCATAATCACGCCCATCCCAGAACACACTATGACTCCCGGCGGAAAATTCCGCATCGGCAATTGTGGCCGTTTTTCGACCCAATATATCAATAATATCGATTTCCACTCTGGTTCGCGACACGACGGAAAACCTGATAGTCGTTCTGGGATTAAAAGGATTCGGGAAGTTCTGATTCAGAGCAAAGGCGGATGGAACCGGTTCCGGCTTATTATCATCGGCATCCGTCGCCGCGTACAATACTGTATTGGAGAAGATATTGAGACCGTCAATACGGGGATCGGCCCAAGCCAGCCAGCCCCGATTCTGATAGGTCGATACGACCGGTGTCTGCATAAACTCGACCGGAGTTGCGGATACCGGCAGGTTAGTGCCGGCCGGAGTAAAATTGGAATTAAAGACCTGGTAATAAGCGGCTCTCTTCCCGGAACGGGAATCAATCCAGACCGCCATTGCTTTACGATTGTTATCGACGGCAATATCAGGCTGTTGCGGAACAGCGTTCTGAACATCGGGAACTTCCATCGCCGCGCTCTTGATAACCCCGGTCTTCGATAATACCGTAAGATAAAGATGAGTGTCGGTATCTATCCCCTTCCAGAGAAGATAGACATCGCCGGAATCATTGACGGCCGCGGCGATCCCGGTGATTACGGTCCCGGAGATATTTCCATTGTACGAGAATTTATTAAGAAATGTCCCGCTGGAATTATATCGGCTCACGACCGCCGCCGGACCGCCGGCCGCGCCGTGCGACAGCCAGACAACCGTGAAGATGTCACTGCTGTCCCGTCCGATTGAAATGTCGTCATTGTCCAAATCCGATAATCCTGATATCATAAATTCCTGCCCCACATAGAGGCCCGGGTCTGTTATAAGGCGCCCCCAAATCTGTCCTGTTCCGTTTCGATAATCGACCCAGGCCACCAGAGCATTCTGACCGCGGGCAAATGCGGCCTTCGGATTATATTTAGTCGAGGCGATATTGGAATCGGAGACGGCAAAATCGGAATTGAGAAAACTTCCTGAAGCGGCGCCGAACCGGGCGAATATTCTCTGCCCCGTAACGCCGGTAACGGCTCGAGAATCATTCCAGACCACTAGCAATTTGGAACCGGAAACCGCCAGTCCCGGCTCACTTTGAAGGGCCGGAAGCGTATCGGAATTTATTTTGACATTTATACCTGAAAGATTCCCAGTTGCATCAAACATCTGGCAATAGATGTCACCGGCATCGAACCGTCCGCTTGAAAAAACCACCGCACTCCTGGAATTATCAATAAAAGAAATATCGGGATTTACGGAGGCGGCGCCGCGAGTGTCATCATTGACAATTTTATCGTTTTGGAAAATAATACTGCCGGATGAAGTCAGCATTTGCATATAAATATCCGGATTGCCGGCGCGGTAATCGGTCCAGGCTGAAATAATTTTATCCGAGGCGCCGATTCCCAATGATGTTTCCCAGCGGCCGCCATCGGAGAATTGATTGACAGTTATGGATGAGCCGGTCGGTACGAATCCCGAACCGAACCTCTGAATTACAATTTTGTCCGCAGTGCCTACATTGGCCCAGCTGACCACCAGATTGTTGACTGAATTGACAGCCATTGAAATGTCCCAATCAGTAGTACTGCCGTCGGTTCCGGAAAGATTGACATTGCCGCCAAAAAGACCGCCGCTTAAGGTGTATCTCTGAAGAAATACCTTTTGCGAGCCGTTGCGCCGGTCGAGCCAGCTGATTGCATATCCGTCGATTGCGGAATAGGCGATCTGCGGGCAGTACTGAGCGGAATCATCGAAAGCCGCCTGCACGATTCCGAAATCGTTGCCATTGGGGGAGCCGTCCTGATTCAACAACCGCATAAATATATCGGCATTGCCGTTTCGGTAATCTTCCCAGGCTACCCCCATTCCGCCTGATTTATTGACCGCCAGCGAAGGTACCCAACGGTTGCAGTCGGTATTGTCGGAATTGACCCGCAGAGTCGCTGTCAACGCGGCGCCGATCGGGCTGAATATTCTTAAAGCAATATTGTTGGTGTTAGTATATTCTTCCCATACGACCACCAAACGGCCGTCGGAATAAGTATCAATATCATACGGCCCGGCAAAATTGGACGAAATAGTATCGTTGACGGCAAAGGGGACGATAATTTCCGTCAAATTGGAGCTGAAACGGGCGGCATAAATTCGCCCGGTGGATTGATCGCGCCAGGCCAGAAAAAAGCCGCCGGAGCCGTCGGGAGCCGCTTTAGGTTCAATCACGTTGTAACCGTCGGAACGTCCGATCATCAGCCGGTTTCCCTGCAAGGCATTGCCCGACGCATCATACAATTGAGCGTAGATTTTCTGGCTTCCCTTCCGGTCGTCCTGCCATAATAAAACAAATTGATCGCCGCTGAGACGAACCATTGACGAGTTATTCTGATTGAAGCGGGCCGGGCTTATTGTTTCCGAGATTTGCAGATCGGCCGCTGCGAATGTCTTATTTACAATGCTACTAATTTCAAAATGAGGCGAGGATGTTGAAGTCGGCGAAATGACCTGCAAGTGATGCCGCTCGGCCCGGCCGAGATTTCGCTCCGCCGCGGCTGAAACCGGATTCAAGCCGACAATGGCCAAAAATATAAATATTGAATAAATCGCGATGGAAAGAATGACTGTTTTTGACTTAAATTTCATAGCCGCCATTATGTCCTGCAAACCTTGTGCCACATATCCAATGAATTTAATCCAACAGCAATTTCGGCAGAGGTGATTTGACGAAGGTTAACCGCTTAAATGTCTTAATCTTAGCTCTGTCAACGCTATTTCAATAACGTCTTCTTTGCCGGCCCGTCTCGTCGCGCTGTCTCTATCCACTTATTTAAGGCAAGTCATTTCATATTAACTGAAATTGACAGCCCAAGAAGTAATTGTGAGGTAAATGGCGGTCCCCATCAAGCAGCCATACTGACTTAATATATCAAGAAGTGGCCGTCTGTCAATAGATTATAATAATATGATACTGGCCCGATTGACCTTAATTGATACATTTTGAGAATTAAAGGGATGATTGTGTCAGAGAGACACAATGATGCACTAAGCGCCGACGGAGATCTTCACATTGGCGAGATCATCGAGTTGCTTGCGGATTTTGGTTTCGACATCGATGATATAGGTATCGTCGTGATAAAGCGTGGTTTCGAAAGTTGTCATTTTCTTCAGTTCTTCAAGTATGGTGGATATCGTTTCCACACCCTCTACAATCGTTCTCGACGATAGCGCCGCAATGCCCTTGGGATCGGTAATATCGCCGCGATTGATCCCCAATTCCAGCAGTTGGGCCCGTCCGAGAATGGCCGCCGTGGCATTATTTATGTAATGGCTGAAAGTGGCCGCAATGGCTTTAAGCGACTCCAGGGCGGCCTTTTTCATCTGATCGCGGGCGATTTGCTGTTGCATTACGCGGTTTTCCCGCAAGAGATTTTCGACCGTCAAATACTGCCGATATAAGAGATGATTGGCTTCACACAAGATTTCATCGAGACTGCCGATCTCCATTTCCAGGAAACCCGACTCTTTGATTACTTCGCTAATCAGATTTTCCTCGATTTTGGCCAGGGCGGAGTTGGTGAGGCCCAGATTGGAGGCGATTATATCTTTATTTTCAAGTTGATTCGATTCCGGCGGGGGCATGTTATAAACCCGGAACTTGGAGATTTGGTTGGCCAAATTGACTATTTGGGCCAGCATATTTTCGGGTGAGCGGTCGCCGTGATTATAAATCTGATGATGATTACCGACGGCGTCTCCGAGCACTTTGGGGACACCCCATTGCTCCAGTAAAAACTGACCGACACGGGCATGATTTGTGCCCCAGGTGCGCTCTTCAAGGGCGGCCTGGTTCTCGCCGGCTTCAATCAGCCTCCAGACCCGCTTAAAATCGCCGGGAAATGAGGCTTCCAGAACCAGCGTCCCGATTTCATGCAGTAGCCCGGCCACAAACGCTTCCTCGGACGGTCCAAATTCAATGGATTCGGCAATCATACGGGCCGCAATGGCAACCTCCATCGAATGCCGCCAGAATCGTTTTCGATCTATGGAAGAATCGACCTTATTTACGGCATTATATACCGAAGTCGAGAGGGCGATAGCGGCCACGGTTCGCTGACCCAAGGTGACGACGGCCTGATTAACCGTGGTTATTTTTTGAATTCGGCCGTAATAGGGGGAATTGACCACCCTGAGCATTTTGGCCGTCAGGGTCGGGTCTTTCATTATTATCGCGGCCAGATCGGACGCCGATGAATCGGCATCGGAGGAGATCTTCAGTACTTCCACCATCACTTGCGGCAGAGACGATAGCTCGCGATGATCATTCAGTATCTTGTAGAATATATCCTGTGACATGGCCCACTTTCATTTTACTCCCTATTTATCGGCCGTTTGGGCCTTTTGTTTAGTGCAGATCAAAATGAAAGTTTTTTATTCAGCCGTTCGGTACGTTTCTTCAGGGCGGTTCGATGGAGCTCGTTCCGGGGACAGATAGGGACGGCCTTTTCGGCCTGTTTCATGGCGGCCGTTATGTCGCGGATCCGATGTTCGTAATACTTGGCCAGTTCGATATGGGCAAAATACGACAGGGCGGTATTGCTGCCGGCAATATTTTCCCAGATTTCCGCGGCTTTGTGAGGATTACCGACTCTTTTGCAGGCAAGCGCTTCCAGAAAAAGAATGTCGTATCGTCTCCAATTATATAAATCGGCTTCATATTTTTCCAAAAACCGGCAAATGGCGCCATTATCCCGGCGGGATTCACAGATTTTAGCGAAAGAAAGAATGTCATCCGGCTCGAAGAGCCTTTCTTCCGGTCTTTCAAATATTTCGATAATATGATGCAACAGAAAAAAAAGCGAGACAATATCGTCCAGATTATGTTTCATCACGTGGCGCAATTCCCCGGTTTGGCCGGTGGCCAGCCAATCGAAATAAATGGAAGGCACCAGAAAACCGGGAATATCATCATTTCGAAAATACCCCAGTATTTCTCTCTCGACATTGGCCAGAGTGCAGTCTTGGAGGCGGCGGCGGAACAGGCGCCGGGTGTGGAAGAGCAGATCGATATGACCGCCGAATTCCAGATTACGCTCGATCCGATGAATGATCAGGCGATCCGAAATGATCGGCATATCAAAAGCCTTGCCGTTGTAGCTGACAATAATCGAATCGCTATGTATCTCCGCGCGGATCGCTTCCAGCATGGCGGATTCATCGGGATAGTCCGGCAAAAAATACTGGCGCACCTGAAACCCGGATTCAACCATCGACCCGACGCCGATTAGAAAAGGCACGGTGCCGGAGCCGCCCAACCCGGTCGTCTCGGTATCGATAAAGAGCAAACGCCCGATATCAAAATCGACCGGTTGATCGGGAAAAGGAAAATTACCCATCGATAACCGGGGTAACTCAGAATAGCTTTTGAAAGTTGCGTGTCCATGCAAATAAGTTTCATTAAAATCGGTGACGATTTTCAGAAATTCTCCGCCCGAACCGGCAAATATTTCCGCGTCAAGAACCTGGGCCAAAGACACCAGATGATGGTTGGTTCGGGAATCGGCTTGAATGGCGTCGGCGGGAGAAATCTGACGGGAAAACCGCTGCAATTTATCGCGGAGCATATTTATCGAGGGTCTTATTTATAAAATATAAAACGGTGGAATCGGTCTCCAATGGTTTCATATGTTCGACATATCCGCAGGCGGCCGGATCGTTGCAGGCCGCGATTCCTTCAACCGCCAAGGCCCGGCGAATCGAGGATTTGGATTTGAGCTGGGTCGATAATACCGAGGCGGCGCTATCCCCGCCGATCATGCCCAATGTGGTACAACCGAGATTGCCGACCAATTCATTGGGGGAATCTATTGAATCGGCAAGACAGGCAATGGCCGGCGGGCCGAATTTGGCGAGAGCCTCCGAAGCACACATCCGGGCCCCATAGAAACTATCCCCCAACATATGCACCAGCATCGGTACGGATTTATCAATCAGCAATTGCCCGGCGGCTACGGCCGACGATTTGCGCACGATTTCGACCGTATCTTGAAGCAGATACAGGACGGCCCCGTTGCCGCGCCGATCGGCAATCCATCCAAGGGCTCCGGCGGTTTCGGCCCGAACTCGCCAATCCCGATGTTTATGTACTTTAACCAGGCCCGAAACGGCGGCGCTGTCTTTAATCTCCCCCAGCGTGTAGCAGATGCGGCTCACCTGCTCGGGATTATCAAGTGACAGGGATTTAAGAAGATAGGGTACGGCAGGTTTGCCGATTTTAACAAGGATATTGTTTATGGTCAGACGCTCGCGGGCATCTTGAGTGTCATATTTTTCCACCAACAAGGGGACGGCCTTTTCACCCATGGCCGCGATGGAATCAATGGCCGGCTGAACTTGATCTTTGAAGGTTATCTCGGCTGACGATGCAATAATAAAAAGGGAATCGAGGCGCTGGACAATATCAGGAGATGATTCATTTTCGGAGGCGATGGAGGGCATGGCGAAAACAATGAGAACGCCAATCATAAAAATGGCCCCCGACAAGTTCCTAACGCCTGCTCGGTGCATTCTAATAACCTCCGGATGAATCAGGAGATATGAAATTCCAATTCATTCCGCCTCCCCACTTGGAATCGGTCTGCCAAATGCCGTTATCGGCGCCGTTGCCGTCATAGCGATCTGTCCCGCTCAAATCAATCATCAGGCCGATCGAGCCGTAATCGCGGCGGGGATTCCCGTATCCCTGGGTATTATTTTTTCTCATGACATAATACGCATCGTCGCCCCTATCATCGATCTGAATTCCGAAACCGTTGGCCGAACCGGCTCCTTGAGAGAGATCATAAGCGTGATAAATATCATTGCCGTGACGATCCAGCATTATGCCGCAGGAATAATCATGACCCACTCCCTGCATCAGGCCTTTTCCGAAATAACAATCATCTCCCCGCTCGTCGAATAAGATTCCCAGGGTCATATGGGCGCCGGATCCCTGGGCATATTGAAATGATGAATAATGGTCATTGCCGGAAGAGTCATATAATAGTCCCAACGACCACCAATAACTGGCGCCCTGGCCGAAAATATCGGAAATATATGAATCATTCCCCTTGAAATCGATAATGGCCCCGATACCGCCGGACATATATGGACGGAAACCATGGGCGAATCCCTGAGAAAGCGACAAAAAATGATTATCATATCGAATTATATCTTTGTATTTATTGCCGGCGGTGTAAATATCATTTCCGCTGTAATCAGCGATAACACCCATCCCCTCAACCGACGCAAACCCCTGGCCGTGGAGTGCGGCGGAATAGAGATCCGCTCCGGAGCCGTCGATGATTAATCCCAGCCCGAAAGTCCCGGCTCCTTCAACATGAGTATCCCCGTAATAACGGTCATCACCGGTCTGATCGTAAATCATCCCCAGGCCGAAAAACCCGGATCCTACCGAAAAACTCGAACCCGAGTAGATATCATTGCCGGCCATATCATAGATAAATCCGGCCGACAGACAGCCGGAACCGACCGTAAAATCGGTCATGCCACTGTAGATATCGTTCCCATTAAGATCGATGATAATAGTCGAATGAGGATTTTCGGGATCATAAGTCAGATTGTAGCGGTCGTTGCCGCCGAAATCGACAATGAAATAATAATCACCTTCGTAGTAATCATCGCCCGTTCCGCCGACCACCCAGCCTTGATCCCGTCCCAACAGGGGGACTTTATATTTCCCCGGCAGATCCACCGTATCGATAAGGGCATCGGGGAGCTTGACAGCACCGGAGAACAATTCGTTTTGAAGGAGAGCTATTTCCCTGAAAATGTCAATGGCCGTCTCCGAGGCCGCCGACAGCAGAAATTCCATCCGGATTTTCCGCCCGAATCTGACAAATCTGCGGATATCGCTTTCCTCTTTTTTTTGAATGGAATCGCTCTGGGCCACCGAACGGTGCTCATCAATGGTATCTTCGACCAGATTTTGCTTAAATTCGTTCAGGAGGAATTTCTTTTCGGTCGGAGATAAAAGAACAAAAGTGGATTCGGCCGCCGGCGGCATCACGGTATATATATATTTCCGTGCTTTTCGGAGGAGCCGATTCAATTCCAGAGAACGATAGAAAAGATTAACGCCGCTTTCATCGGGCGGCTCGGAAAGATGTTTAAGCTGAAGTTCTCTGGCGGGAGTATCCTCCAATCGAAGATTTTCAAAGGCGAAAGAGAGAATCGGTTCCGGCTTCGGTTCCGCGCAGTTGTCTTTAAATTCGGAAACATATCTAATCATACCGAAAGGGTGCCGCATCAGATCGGCGATCCGGGCGAGACGGAAACTATCCCGGGCCGTGTAATCATCGCGGAATGTCAGATCCGATAGTTTAAGATTCATCAGCCCCATCAATTTATCCATGCCGACCCGTTCTAATGCGGAATCGGGGATATCCTGCGCGCCAAGGCCGCCGGCCAATATCGAAATCAATATGAGAAAAATAAAAAACTTCATATCGTCAATAAAAGATTGTTGAGAGGCGGAGGCAATAACTTTTTAGATTATAATAATTTGGGCCCTGAATTGCGGATTTTAAGAAGCAATTCAAGGCCCTGAGGGATTTGCCGATTGCCGGCTTTTAAGGCAGCGGGCAATTGAGGACCGGACCATGTTTATAAAGATAATTTATCAGAAATGAAACATCCAAAATATTGGTTCCGCCGGAATTGTTGACATCGGCAGTCCAGAGCGGATTGGGTGCCGGGCCGCTTTTATAAAGATAGTTTATGATAAATGAAACGTCCACGATATTAACGCTGCCGTTTCCATTGGCGTCGCCGCAGATGAATTCGCAGATATCCCCCACCCCGTTATGATTGGTATCTAGTTGATTCGGATTGTATGCATTGGGGCAATTGTCACAGAGGTCGCCGATTCCATCACTATCCGTGTCTTTCTGATCCCCATTGGCCACGTTCGGGCAGTTGTCGCAGGCGTCGCCGATTAAGTCGGCATCAGTATCGGTCTGAAGGGGATTCGATACCGATAGGCAGTTGTCGCAAGCATCACCCAGACCGTCGCCGTCGCTATCGGCCTGATCAAAATTGACCACATAATCGCAGTTGTCACAGGCATTGCCGATATGATCGCCGTCGATATCGAATTGCTCGGGATTGGGAACAGCGGAGCAATTGTCAATGCCGTCGGCCACTCCATCGCCGTCGGAATCCGGCCCTTCGCACTCGTCCGGAATGTTGTTGGTGTTGGCATCAAGCGAATATCCGGAGGAGATATCGCAAGCATCGAGAATGCCGTTACGGTTGCAATCATTGGGCGAAACGGGCATGAAGGCAAAGCCGGTGGGGTTGTTCAGGCCGCTGTTTTCGCCGCGCACGTAACGCATATAGTAGCGTCCGTCAGGGAAATACTCGATGACTCTGGCGCGCAGAGATGGATTGCTGTTTTCTGAGACAAAAACATTACCGTTTGGTCCGATCCGCACGCCCCAGGGAAATGACGGCTCAGAGGCGGCTTCGTTAAAAACCCTGATAAAAGCTCCGGTCGTACCGGAATATTGCAAAATCTGGCTGGTGTTATAACTCGCGACAAGCAGATTGCCGTCACCGCCAAAAACCAAGCCGCGCGGCGAAGACAATCCGCCGCTACCGCTCGTGACAAAAATTCCAATAAGGGCCCCAGTCGTACCGGAGTATTCTATGACCTGATTATTGCTGCTCGTCACAAATAAATTGCCGTTCGGACCAAAAGTCAGACCATAGGGATCCGCCAGCCCGCCCAAACCTGATGAGACAAAGGTTCCAATCAGGGCGCCGGTTGATCCATTGTATTGAATCACACTATTGCTGCCGGCACTGGCAACAAAGAGGTTACCATTAGGACCAAAAATGAGCGACGATGGATTGCTAAGGCCGCCGCTTCCTGCGGCGATAAAATCGGAAGACAGCATCGTATATGGGTCTTCCCTTACTATTTTACTCAAGCTGCCATCCGCGATATAAAGCATCCGGCCACTGCCAATAATTATATCTAAAGGCGCTATTACTCCGGCCATATGAGTTATTATTGGGTAACCGCTGGCTTGATGAAATTCGTGAATATTGCCGTCGAGGTCGGCCACAAAAAGGTTGAATTGCCGGCCCAAATCGAGCCAATCACTGATCCCGTTGGCGTCGCAGTCCTGACATCCGTCCGGGACATTATTGCGGTCGTAATCCTCGACACTTCCCGAAGCCACTTCGGCAAAATCGGCAACATGATTGCCGTTACAATCAGGGTCACATTCGTCCGGAATATCGTTGCCGTTATTGTCACTGCTTAGGCCATATCTGATATCATAATCATCCGGTAAGCCGTTCCCGTTGCAGTCCGCCTCACAGCCGTCGGGAATACCGTTACCATTCACATCTGAGGCGCCCTGAGCAATATCAATGGGGTCGAGAATGCCGTTGCTGTTGCAGTCCTGGCATTCATCGGGAATACCGTCAAAATTGGCATCAGCGCTGAAGCCGGTAGCGATATCAACGGCGTCGGAGATATTATTACCATTGCAGTCGAAGGGAAAGCATCCGCCGTAATTGAAATCATTATTGATTACCTCTTCCACTCGCCGATGCATGATCAGGTCGATATTTGTCATAAATCCTGCGAGGGTATGACAGTAACTCATGATTGTGCCGCGCATCGGGACGCCGCTGTAGCATTGATCGATGGGGGGATAATAATCCCAGGTGTGATAACTGCCGCTGGCATGGCCCATTTCATGGGCGGTGCATTCCACGTCCCAATTACCGAGATTGGGAGCACCGAACGGATTGGGGAAACTGCCGTTCATGTATCCGATTATGCCGTATGTGCCTTCGCCGCTGCAGGTGCCGCCGACATACGAAACCCCGCCGTAAGAGAGATCGCGGTTGCCGCTGAACATATAGATATAATTATAAGGCGACGGGTCCTGAGTGTTTATCCAGTAATTCCGGAATCCGCCCAAACTCGCGGCATTAAACGGCTCTCCGCCCTGGTCCCAGATGCGCATATAGCGGATGATTATTTTGGTGTTAACATCGCGCATATATATATCGCTGACTTCCGCCATAACCGCCAGGGCATAGGCTTGCGCCATACCGACATTACCAAAAATATCATAATAGAATTTATCACCATCGATTGCCATACCGGCCAGCCGATAACCACGGCTCAATTTAGCCGCCATCCCTTTGGATTTCACCTGATTGGTATCAGGGTAAGGCTCATAATGGCAGAATTCCACTCCGGGCGGAAGATCTATTGCGGTGGCCCTGTTATGAATCAATATTGTTCTATCCCCGGTTCCGGCCGGAATCCCCGGAGGGGTTGTAATATAATAGGTCTCTCCGTCAGATAGGACCAGGCGGCCGTTGACGGAGCCGTCGCCGCCGACAGCCAGAAAGGCGTGAGTATTTGGCTGTCCGTCAATGGTGCCGCGATAGGCGGCAAATTGCGGCGGGGCGACTTCGATATCCCCTCCGGCGCGACCCAAATAAAATTTGGTTTCAGGGGTGAAGACATCAAAGCGCTTCAAATTCAAAACCGCCGTTTGGCCGGCATTTAGAGGAAGCGCCATATCTCTTTCCGCCGGGCCGGAAATGAGATCGATGATATTGCTGTGGTTAATTTCCACGAACAGGACGTTCTGTTGATTATCGATCTTCTTTACGGCAAAAGGGCCGATCGATTGTCCGACAATAGAAATTGAACCGGCGGCAGGGCTGGACTTGGCCCGGCCGTAAGAGGGAACAATCAGAGAGATTATAATAAGAAGATGCAGGATAAATGCTGATTTAGGGCGCGGCGTTAACAATTTTTGCATCAGTCCTCCGTGGTTTGCGGCAAATATGGCAAACCTGTCTGAATTTTATGTCGCAAGTTATTTTTCTTGCCGTTCAGTGAGGAAATCGGCGGTATTAAATATGCTTTAATATCGCCATAAATCGCCAATTTGTCAATTGCAATAATGCCCCAAAAGACTGAAAATAGCTGTTAATAATCCACTGTGAAGAATGACGCGCTGTTCAAGGGCGCTTTCGCTATTTGATTTTCCTCACGGCGATGACCGTCAAATCGTCCTGCAGATCCTTATGGCCCGAGAATTTCATAACCTCATCGTGCAAGCCGGTCAGAAGTTCCTCGAGCGATTCTCTCGAATGATGCCCCTTCAAAAATTCAATCAACCGCGATTCATCAAACATCTCCCCGGCCCCATTCTCGGCCTCGGTGACGCCGTCGGTGTAAAGGAGCAGGAGGTCTCCCCGGTCGAGATATAGAGTCTCTTCGCAATATTCGAATGCCTCATGGACCCCCAGGACGCCGCCGGTCGGATTGAGTTTCTCGATAGAACCATCACTTCGAACCAGAAGCGGCGGGCAATGCCCGGCGTTGGTCTGCACAATTCGGCTCCTGTTATCAGCGCCGGATTCAATCGCGACACAGGCGAGGGAGACAAATTTGGTCACCGGCACATTATGGCAGAGCCAGCGATTAAGGCGGGTAATCAACAGGCTGGGAGATTCAATATCTTCCGAAAGAATTTTCAAAGCGCCCTGAATATTGGACATCAAAAGCCCGGCCGGAAGTCCTTTGCCCATGGCATCGGCGATAACGACCCGAGTTATCTCTTCCGTATTGGAAGGAAAGAAATCATAATAATCGCCGCCGACCGATCGGGCCGCCAATGATTTCACGGCAATTTCGAATCCGTCGATTCTGGCGATATCCTGCGGCAGGAGGGCGCGATGAATCTTGCTGGCCAGGTATAACTCCTCTTCCAATTGGGTCTTCTCCGCCCCGCTGATACATTCAAGACAGATATGAGCAGTCGGCTGAACTTCAAGCCGATGCCGCTCCACTTCCCCATGACAAACCTGGCATTCCCCGAACGATTTATTATCGACCCGCTTCAGGGCCTCTTTTATTTCAATTAGCAACGCCTGTGCCTTTTCAACGGCCCCGGCCGCCAACCCGGTCCCGGTTTCCATCCATTGCTGGACATTGTCCTGCCGTTCCAAAAGCAGATTCCGAAAATGCTCCAGATCCGATAAAGTCATACCTTATTCCTTGTGAAATGTTTCTAGCCAAATATACGAAATCCGCCACCTTGTGTTCCATCACATTTTGCGCAAACTGGTCGGAACTTTGAGGCCGATCAATATCTATCCGCCATCATCAAGTGATTGGGCGAACCGTCCAAATCGTGACAGCGATAATCAAATTTCTCCAAAAAATGAACGGCTTGGAGCGAGCCTTTTTCCATGATTATAATCGGGTGATAATTTTGAATTGTCTTCTGCATACCGGCTAGAACGGCCAGTTCGTGTCCTTCAACATCAATTTTCACCAATTGGACGGGAAAAGGGATATGAAGGGCGTCAATTGGGAAAGACATAACACGGCAGGCTCCGCCATCCGGGCAAAGGCAGGCTTCATAATAATTCTTCAAACCATTCTTGAAGCACGGGATGTTCATTCCGGTCATACTGATTTCATCGGAGGCGGCCATATTCAAAAGAGTGACATTATTATGGGGGAAGCATCCGGCATTAGCCGCCAACAAAGAGAAAGTCTCGGTAACAGGTTCAATGGCAACAACCCGACCCTCGGGACCGACCAGGTCGGAGAAGCGCCGCGAGTATTGGCCGATATTGGCGCCGATATCTATTGCCCAATCGCCCGGCGATAGGAGAAAATCGAGAACGGAATATTCCGGTTCGTCACTTTTGAAGCATCGGGTCAAAATTTGCCTTCTGTAATGGAGGCATTTTAATTCATGCTGTATAAGGGGCGGCAAACAGGCCGCCAGCCGCTTAAGAATACCGCTTATCATCGCCCTGCCCATCGTTAAATTGCTTTGTCCTCAATATCGCACAGGGCTCTGACAGATGATGTCAGTCGAAATAATAATTTTTGGGAAAATTACAGGAAATATCAGCGAATCGTCATAGAGCGGAAATTTACACGCCTTTTCTCAGCACATAAATGACCCAGGGATTGATTTTCGTCTCATTGACCCATTCATACGGCTCGCTGCCATCCGCCAGGGGCTCATAAACAGCGACTGTCTCCAGCCCGGCCTGACGGTAGACCTCGCGGTAAGATTCATCGGTCCAGACAATATCTTCGACCGGACGATTGTCGCCGATGCCGGTTATGATAATTCTGACAATGTCGCCGCTTCTGGCAAGCTGATTTTCCGGGTAATCTTTGGTCGAAAATGAGGCCCATTCGTGGAGATATATCCGGGGCGAGGAAACGACGCTGATAATTTTGCCGTCGCTTTTTAGAAGACCGGTCATATCGCGGAATAATTTGATTTTTGTCGCCATGGTCGGGATATTGTCAAAAGTGAAGACCGACAGGATTAGATTGAATAGCCTGTTATCAAGGGGACGAAAATCGCCGTTTTCTATGAGATAATATATCCCTTCCGGATCGATTTCCCGGGCTTTTTTAATCATACTTTCGGCGATATCTATGCCGACAGCATCAAAACCGCATTTCTGCAGAAAGCGGGTGGAGCGGCCGGTGCCGCATCCGAAATCAAGGGCGGTTTGGCCGGTGACATGCTCGGCCATTATTTCCGGCAAATCGCGATACGCCAGATAATAAGTGCCGGGAAATTCCAGCCGGGCGTAGGCCTCGGCCCGCCGGGCGTCATCATAACAATTAAAGTTTTCCATAGCTGTATTCCGCTAAAATAAGAACAAATTTGGGTGATGGCGCAATTATTTTGATTGCGGGAGAGTTGCCTTGTTATTGGCAATTCCTTCAAATTGCTCAATCTGCTTATTGACACAGCGGCAGAAACCATGAAATATGGCACAAACTCCGCCCATAAGGGAGAAAATGCCCCAGAACAGGGGTCGGCCCAATATATGGGGCAGTCCGGGTTGGGAGTAAGGAAGCAGCAGTATACCCCAGGTGATAAGATAGGCTCCAGTGACAATACAGGCGTGACCGAAGATCAAGGTGGCGACACGGCCCCGGTAGAAGGCCAGATAAATCAGGGCGGCGCCGATAACAAGCGGCACGATCCCGGCGATGCTTTGCGAAGAAATTATAGCAAGGATTCCCAGAATAACAAGAATGATTCCAAGGGCGGCGGTGATTTTAGTGGGGGTCATAAATTTACTCCTCCCGAAAATTTAAATAAGTGACGATTCTTAAATGCTTCAGGGATGCTTCTTAATCTAATTTACGCGGGGATTATGCTTATGTTTCCAAAGATGGCTTTCCGGAATTTAGGATAAATTAGTCGTGTCCATCCAGGCGATTGTACAATTCAATATTTTTGCGGTAAATATCGGCAGTGCTTTTGTCCCCCTTGTCCCTGAAGTATTGTTCCAGGACGCCTTCGGCGGTAAAGGCTCGGCCTCCGGCGATAGAATCAGCCCTTAGCAGAAGCGGCACTCCCTCATCGATTTTGCCTTGCGCCATCCGTATTTCGCCCATCAAAACGACCGGCAAATAGAAATCTGCAGGGCCCGTTTCCGCCGATTTACGGGCGAGATTAAAGGCCGATTTGAAATCATAGATGCCAATAGCGTTAATGGCGTCGGCAAATAGATCAATAAACCGCGGATCGCTGAAATATTGATCCTCACCGTGGCCGCCGGACTGTCTCTTATAAATCGCCATGGACTTCTGACTCTCATAGAACACCGGGTAATATTCTTTTCGAAAAACGGATGATAAAAACAGCCCCTTCTCCGCGGGGGCGGTCGGCTTGATGCCGGTCGAAAAAAGTATGAAATCCGGCTTTCGTTGCATCAGGTACGGGATATTATAATTTTTCTCGCGCCAATCCGAGGAAATTCTGGGGATGGCGGGCTGAGGATTTTTGGCAATGGTCCGGTCGGTCAAACCGACCAGATCGATAAGGTCGCCGTGTCCATAATAACCGAGAGCGCCGATTGTGGCGCAGGCGATAGTATAACGACCGGGCAAAGAACTGTTGAGAATGGTCGCCCAATTACCCATTTTGCCGACCAGATTTTTCATGGCCTCGCGGCTGGTCCGCATCTCTTGAAAGGGGAAAATGAAAGTCAATAAAAGAAAAACGGCAAAAATGACGGAGCAAGCGACTGTCCCGGTTTTATGATTTAAAGTATGGATGTTTTCGATCACAAGGATGGTACTTATAACAAAGACAAGATAATAAACCGGCACCATGCTGACAAAGAAGCGGTGCTCATGGAAAACATCGCCGCCGACCCAAACCATATAAATGGCAAAAATGAGCGATACAAAAAGTATCATACGCAAATTATTATCAAGAAATTTCCAGGCCGCCAGAGGGATAAGAAACAAGAGACCATAGAGGCCGTACTGACGCAGTGAGAGCCAGAGATATTCAAGACCACGGCCGATATAGGCCAGGGACCAGCCGGTTTTGGCATAGAAGGTATTGGGCAGAAGGTCGTGATAATAATAGAAACGAAAGACGATTTGCGGGAGAATCAATAGAACAAAAACGGCGATATCGCGAATAATTATCTTAAGCTTCCAATGTTGAAATATGAAGCGATATAATATAATAGCGCCGAATATTACCGCCCCTTCGGGGCGGGTCAGGGTTGCCAGAACCAAAATCGGGACATAGGCAAATTTATTTTCGGCGGCATAGTACAAGCCAAGAAGGACAAGAAAAGTAAAAAGGGTCGTCTCCATGCCGGACAGCGCCCAGTAGGCAAAGGCGGCATTGGCGGCAAGAAGCGACGGCACAATGAAGGGGGCGATTTCGGAGATACCGCCTCGGGAATATCTTTTGCCCCAGAAATAAGCCAGAACCAATGTCCCGGCTCCGCATAGCAACCCGATTACTTTCGATGCAATTATGTAATTGAATCCAAGTTTGCCGAAGAAAATAAGAATTATTATCAGCAGGAAATTAGTGTACCCTTCGACATATTCGCCGGGATTAAAGACCAGCCCTTGGCCATCGAGGAAATTTTGCACATAGCGATACGAGATATAGGAATCATCCTGAGTGAAAGAGAGATTGAAGGAATGGAGATTCGGAAGAGCGTCGTGTAGGGAAAGAGTGTAGATCTCGGTGGTCGCCGTAT
>CALMKK010000038.1 GCA_937867135.1 uncultured candidate division Zixibacteria bacterium | reverse complement strand
TTTTGGGTGAGGAATTCCGGGTGCCGATCTTGAGGGGATTGGCGCACGCGGTGGTTTACTACATTTTCACTCTGATCGGGGTATATCTCCTGGGATTTATCATCGATGCCCTGGCGCCGACCTTCGGCGCGAAAAAGGATTTAAACGGGTCGCTCAAGGTGGCGGTATTTTCCATGACCGCGGCCTGGGTGGCATCAATTTTCAATATCTTTTCGGTTCTGTTTATTCTCACCATTCTTGGTCTGTACTCGCTCTATCTCTTATATGGAGGGATGAAAATAATCAAGGAGCCGCCGGCGGAAAAGTTGGTCGGATATTATGTTGTTACATTAATTGTAACTATTCTGGTTTATGTCGTTATTGGCTTTTTTGCCACGCTATTGACCATCGGCTCTTATGGCGGAGGGATGAGAGGGTGGTAATTTGATTATTTATGGATTGAACAAATAGAGTCGTTTTGATGGCCGATTCGCAGAAGGATCGGCCATTTTTTTTGGTATCAGAACGACAAAAAGCCCGAATCAGTAATGGACCTTAATCTATCGTATTTTATTGTGCGGCAATGAATAAATAATAATTTTGATTTCCGGGCGGTGACTATTATATAGGGGTTGCATGGAAAGGATATGCGAAATTTATGATAGATTTACTGGCTGAAAATCAACTGATTCTTCTTTTCACCGTTATCGGTCTCGGATATTTGGTTGGGAATATCAATCTTCATGGTTTCAAGCTGGGGGTGGCGGCGGTATTGTTTGTCGGAATAGCTTTCGGGGCAATAGATAAAAGGCTGAGTCTTCCGGATTACATATATGTCATCGGCTTGGTTCTTTTTGTTTACTCCATCGGCCTGCAATCCGGGCCCGGTTTTTTTGCATCGTTCCAGAAGCGCGGTTTTCGTTACAGCATGATGGCGGTCATAATTCTGGTTATGGGAGCAATTGTAACGGGGGTTATGGCGCTTCTTATGGGAATATCATCGTCCAGCGCGGCCGGATTATTTTGCGGGGCACTGACCAACACGCCGGCGCTGGCGGCAGTGGTCGAAACCACGAAAGATTTGTCAATCAACCTTCCGAATGAAACCCGGGAGTTGTTAATCAGCAATCCGGTGGTGACATACGGGCTGGCTTATCCGTTCGGGGTTTTCGGCGTAATTCTCTGGTTTTTCCTATGCTCCAAATGTTTTAAAATAAATAAAATTCAAGAGGAACTGGAAGAACAGGAAGAATCAAAGAAGATTGCCATTTACAGCCGGACCTTCCGGATAACCAATCCCGCCATTGCCGGCCAGAGGGTGGAGGAAGTTCTCAGACCGATGAAGGATCCCGGCTTTGTTTTAAGCCGCATCAGAAAAGGAAATGTAAGCGATATAGTTGAATCTTTGACGGTTCTGAACCTGAATGATTTGGTAGTGGCAGTCGGCGACACCGAAGCTCTGACCCGGGCAAAATTGCTGTTCGGCGAGGAAGTTTCGGAACATCTTGTCGAAGGGCCGGATGGCATCAGTTATCGGCGGATTTTTGTGTCCAACAAAGAAGTGGTGGGAAAGACACTGCGGGAGTTGCATTTGAATCGGCAGTTGCACGCCACGGTCACGCGGCTTCGACGGGGCGATGTCGATATTGTTCCATCACCGGATACCGTCCTCGA
>CALMKK010000037.1 GCA_937867135.1 uncultured candidate division Zixibacteria bacterium | reverse complement strand
TCTGCATGGCTGGAATGGCGGCCGCCCTGCCGGGGGTTGTGGCCGCTCGGACGACCTTGCCGGTTATCGGGGTTCCTTTGCCGGCTTCATTAAACGGACTTGATTCTCTTCTGGCGATCGCCCAGATGCCATCAGGAGTTCCGGTGGCAACGATGAGTATCGGGACGGCCGGGGCCAAAAATGCCGCTTATCTGGCAGCCCGCATTCTCGGACTTAAGGATGAAAATATTCGTTCAAAATTGCCGCATTTCGGGAAATGAAATTCGGCGGGAATTTTAAGCCAGGTCAAGTGTAGAATAATTTAAATAACAGAAAGGAGTAAGTAGTGTTGACTCGATTTCACCTCTCCAAGGCACTGACCCTTTTATTGGTGCTGGCCGGAATGCTTATGACGGCCGCATCGGCCTTCTCGGGTGATCCGGTAAAGGCAAAAGAGCATTTTAATAGTGCCATCAATCTGGCCGGGGAAAAGAAGGATTCCCTCGCAATCGAGGAATATAAATCGGCCATCAAAGAAGATCCGCAGTACACCGATGCTTATATCAATCTGGGATCATTGTATTTCAAGAGTGAAAAATTCAATGACGCGCTGACAAATTTCAAAAAAGCCACCGAAATCGACCCCAAAAACGCCGATGCCTGGGCCAATTTGGGACGAACCTATTTTAAGCTCGATAAAAACACCGAAGCCGATAATGCCTATAAGACGACCCTCAGTATTAAGAGCGATTATTATGATATCTACAAAGATATCGGCCTGCTTTATTACGCTCAAAGCAACTGGTCGGGGCTGGTCGATAATATGAAGATCTACACGGAGAAAGTGCCGACCGATCAAATGGGATTTTATCTTCTCGGCAAAGGGTATCAGAGCTTAAAGAAATATCCGGAAGCGATCGCCGCCTTTAACAAATCGATTGAATTGAACAAAGATAATTTCTTTGCCTATAGCGCTCTGGGGAAGATTTATCAGGCGCAGGAAAATTACGGTGAGGCAGTCAAAATGTTCGAACAGGCGACACGGGTCAAGCCTGATAATTACCTCGCCACCCGCGACCTGGCCATCTCATTCGAACAAATCAATCAGGACAAGACCGACCAGGTCATAGCCTATTGGAATAAATTCATCAAGTCGGCCAAGAATAATCCGCGCGCCAAAAATTTGGTTCAGGAGGCCGAGGCTCATATTAAAGATCTGGAGGCGGCCAAGGGGGCAAATTGACTTGATAGCCACGGCTATTTTTTTAAATATTGGAAAGGAATCAATCTCAGGATTGATTCCTTTTTTAATTACAAAGGCCGCCGGGGCAAGGGCTCAGACGGCCTTTTATCAGAATGGAGGAGTAATTCTCACTCAATCGGCAAGTTCGGCCTTTTCAAATTCGTCCCAATCGACTTCGATTTCATCTTTGCCGGTATCGATAAATATCCCGCGATTGCCGCTATCGACATCATTGGAGCCTTTTAAGCGGAAAGTACGGCCGTCCTTAAGGGTCACCTGGCTGGTTCGTGAAGAAATTTTTTCTATTGATTTGATTTCACCGAATTCAACGGCCATATCGACGTCTTCGTAATCACCGTTCAATAATTCCCAGGTGCTCTCTTCGTCATCATCCCATTTTATATTACCGGTGTATTTTTCACCAGCTTCCGTATAGACTGTTCCGTGAATCTTCCTGCCGCCATTAAAGGCCGAATAAGGCATCTCGGCCGAGGCGTCCTGAAATTCGATTATGTCAAATTCATCCCAGCTAATATTAATGCGCCCCAGATTCGGATCGGAAATGCAGATTCCCCGATTGTCGGAATCGATATCATTGGAGTCCTCCAACCGCATTTCCCGCCCGTCTTTCAGGACCACCATGGAGGATCGTGACGAATTTCTCTCAATCGATTTAATATCGGCGAAATCTATTTTGCGGCTGCGGTGGCGATCTCGGCCGTCGAGAATATCGGTATTATAAACCTCATCTATATCCCAAGCCACAAATCCGGCGAAATCATTGCCGCGCCGCGTGGTCACTTTGCCGTATAGACGTTTGCCAAATTTGGATTCCACATTAGGGGCTTCCTCCAATTCGACCTTATCGATATCTTCCCAGTAGAGTTCGGTCGGGCCCTCTTTTTTGTCATCGATGATGACTCCTCTGAGGCCCTTGCCGAAATCGGTTGACCCATTTCGGAATTCCACACGCTCCCCCGATTTCAGGAGTAACAAGACGGCATCATCGCCGTCGGGAGTGATACTTTTGATCTGTCCGAATCTGATTCCCGATTGGGCCTGATCGCTATCGAAAATGCCGGTGCCGTCGCCCGATTCGCGATAAATGGCTATGCCGAAAATTCTGATGGTATGATCGTATTCATCCCGGCGGTCGGCTCGAGCGCGGCTCTTGCGGATCGGTTCACGATCCTTCAAACCGTCAAAGACATCGGTCCAGGAGGCTTCATTTTTATCCCAGCGGATAAATCCTTCCAGCACATCGTTATCGACCGTATAAATCTTTCCGTAGATTTCCCCCTGCCCGGCAAAGACCGGGGCCATAAAAAGAGCCACTCCCAGACTGATAAATATCCCCAATAGCGTATATTTCATCGGCATTCTCCCAAATTTTTGGTTGCTTCTGACCTTTTGACGAAACTATCGGGTAATAAGTTTCACGTCCCGCTTATAAGCGGGGAGGCACAATGAAATGGGCGAAGGGATATGCGGACGGTTACTTCAGAAGGACCAATTTTTTCGTAAGGGTTCTTTCGAGGGCGTCAAGCTGGTAGAAATAAATGCCGCTCGGGGCGGAAGCGCCGTTGTTCATTCGACCATTCCATAGAATGCGATGTGTTCCGGCTCCGAGATGGCCATCCTGAAGGTGCCACACCGCCTGACCGAGAATATTATAAATTTCGAGACGCACGGTGCCGGCCCGCGGAAGAGCGACCATGATGACAGTCTCGGAATTGAACGGATTGGGATAATTCTGAGCAAGATGGATATCGTGGGGAAGCCCATTTGCGGCCGGTTCATCGACAGCAGTGTGGTCCCCGATCACCAATTCCCCGGAAACCACCGAGGGGATAAATCGATTTCCAAGAGTATCAAGAATATAAACGCCGGCGGTATCGGATGGGAGCGTATCGACCGTTACGACGGCGTCGGTCGAATACGCGGTGAAATGCAATTGGGCGAACGAGTATTTGCCCGGCGAAATAAGGCTGTCGCTGAACATGGCGGCATTAATTCTAAAACCAACTTCTCCCCTGCCGGCATCTCCCATATGCGAGCCGAATTCCACAAATGACGGTAATATGCCGGGATTGAATATAATTGAATCCAGCCGGACATATGAAGAATCATAAGCAAAGGGAATATATCCACCCTTCGCAGGATTTGTCAGGCCAAGAGAAAACGACATGACACCGCTCCCATCGGGGAGAATATTGGCACTCACAAATTCGACCGTATCGGGAGAAATTAAGTGAAACGACACCGGCACGGTTATCAACTGATTAAATGAGGCGCTGTCCCAAATAATTACTTCAGAATGATATCGGCCGGGAATCAAACCGGCGGAATTCAAGTCAATCCTGATACTGTCATTATCGGCGCCGGAATTGCGATCAAGATTCAACCAGAGGGCAGGGGATGCCACCTGCCATTGAAGCGCCCCCTCGCCGAGATTGACAATTTTAAGATATGAAGAGATATCTTCTCCGACATTTTCGGCCAGATTCAGAGTTTCCGGCCGGGAGCTTAAATACGGCATATTGCCTATCAACTGGAGATGCACCCATACCGTCTCGGGCGAATTGGCCGCTTCCGGCGATGAAAAAACTATCGGTTCACGATAATCGGCGAAAGCCAGGCCGGTGATATCGAGCGATATGGAGATTGAATCGACCGAGACTCCGGCGGTCTTGTCAAGATTTAGCCAGGACGCATTTTCCGATGCGGTCCATGTGTAATCGCCGCTCCCGGAGTTGCTTATCATCAATTTCTGCGAGGCCGGATTTCCCAGAGCCGCAAAAACCCGAAAATAGAGGGAATCAGGGTCAAATTGCATTATGGGAGCGGTTACATTAAGGTACACCGGCACCACGAGCGAGGAATCATTATTATCGGTTCTGGTGAATCTGAGACCGGCATAATAACTGCCGTATTTTAGGGTATCGGTAGTAATTGAAACAGTCAGGGTAGCGGGCGTGGAACCGCTTCCTGGAGAGATACCGAGCCAAGCGGCACCGGCGTTGACAGACCATGACAGGGCACCGTATCCGGCATTACTAAGTATGAAGGACTGTGCGGCGGGAATCGCTCCGCCTGCTTCCATCGTAAAATCGAGATGGGCCGGAGAGGCCGCCAGCGCCGGATTATTGTACTGCTTGACCGTGGCATAAATATCAAAATTTCCGGCGCGGGAATCGGCCCAAGCGAAGAAAAATTTGTACCCGTCGGTGGCGACATCCGGCTGGAGTTGTCGGCCGCTATCCAATTGATGAATTTTGAAGCTCGAGCCCGATAAGGCGCCGTTCTCATTAATAATCTGCCCCAGAGCATCCCACTGGCCGCCGGAGGAATCGGCCCAGACCACGCAGATATTGCCGAGACGATCGGAGCAGAGCGACACATCTTTCTGCGCCCGTCCGCCGTCATTTAGATTGACTCTCGTGGACGGGGAATAAGCGGTGCCATCGGGTCTGAAGCGGCGCAGATAAATATCGGGATTCTGGGGATAGGTGCCGTTGCGCCAATCAACCCAGGCCACGAATATGCGCCCGTTATCGTCACAGGAGACGGCCGGAAAGGCCTGACGGGTCGATAAGGCTTCATCGCTTATTTTTATATTGGTGCCGACACGATTGAAGGCGGCATCATACTTTTGGCCGAAAATATCATCATTGCCGAAACGATTATCATACCAGACGACGACAAATCCGCCGTTGGAGAAGGCCGTGACCCTAGGGGAATGCTGCTGAAATATCCCGGCCTCATCGTTAATTTTGAAATTTGCGCCGACGGCTTCTCCGGTAGTCGCGATACGCTGTCCATATATATCCCAATTGTCGTTGCGATAGTCGGACCAGACCACAACCGCTGAACCATCGTAGAAGAGTGCAATATCCGGCGACTCCACCGATGTATCCGGCAATTCGCCGGTTACATTGCGATTGGCATAGGTTGTAAGAGTATCAATTTTTGACAAATAAATATCGGGATTAAAAGGATAATTGCCGTTGCGATAATCTTTCCAGACGCCGCTGAATTGCCCTGAGTTATTTCCGGCGATTGAAGCTTCGAATTGCGGGATACTGCTGTCATTATCATTTATTTTGAAATTTTGTCCCTGCCGATTGCCGGCACTGTCAAGAAATTGGCAATAGATATCGCTGGTAGAATTTCGTTTGTCGACCCAGAGAATCGCCCAGTGGCCGCCTTGTCCGGCCGCCACGCGCGGATTGAGCTGATCGGAGGTAGTCCGGTCGTCATTTATGGCAATATCATATTTATCACCGGCCACGGCGACGGATGCCAATAAGAGTATTATAAAAATAAATAACCGCATGTTTTGATATTGCTCCAGGTACAATTAAGCAAGAGGGATGCCCCTTTGGAATTCCTCAATATAAAAAATATGGGTGACATAACTTGCTGATGGTCAAGCAATTAATTTGCATAAGATTGTGATAGAAGAGAAATTGCGGCAAGATTAACAATAAAAAAGGAAAGGCATTCCTTCTGATAGGGAATGACTTTCCAATTTATAAAGACAATCTATTATATCGAGAGATTATCTAAGTTTCTTTTTGTGACGATCGGCTCTTCTGCGTTTTTTCCGCTTATGAGTTTTGATTTTCTGACGTTTTCTCTTTTTACCGCTTGGCATTAATCCTCCATCAATGCTCCCTGCTTGCGTTTAGACAGGAAGCTTGGTTATCAAATTCTTGAACTCGTTAGAGGGTTTGAAAACCGGAACCTTCCGACCGGGCACAGGTACAACATCGCCAGTTCTGGGGTTGCGAGCCTTCCGTGACTTACGCAATTTCACCTTAAACGTCCCGAATCCGCGGATCTCAATGTTGTTGCCCGTTTCCATGGCTTTCTTTACCGTCTCCAGAAAGGCATCAACCACTACGGCCACGTCGGTTCTGGTCAGACCGGTTTTCTCGGCGACTTTTTCTACCAGATCTGCCTTGGTCATCTCATCCTCCCTCGGTAACTTCTGGTTTATAAGTGTTTAATTTCTTTTTTCTCACTTTATCGCTTATGAAATAGTGATTTCGCTAAAGGCTACTCAGTAGCTCTTAATTCATTTAAGCCTTTGACATAAATCGCATTAAGGTATAACAATGATTCCTTTAAATCAAGAAATTTTATTGATACTTAATATAAATACATGACCCTCGGGCCGCCCATTTCTCCCGTAGCCGCTTCCTTAATTTGTCCGGTAGCCGATCCCAACAAATCGATAAGACCGGCTTTGGGCTTTACATCTTTGACCAGCCGAGGTTCTCCGGTCAATCCGGCCAATTGAGCCGCATATCGAACGGCGTCTTCGAAGCCCCCCAGCGTATCGACCAGGCCGAGTCGTTCCGCCTGACGTCCGGTGAAAATCGAACCATCGGCCAACGGATAGATTTTTTCTTTTTCCAGATTTCTTCCCTGGGAAACGGCCTCAACGAACTGCTCATAAGTATCCATAATGACGGCCGACAGCATTTGTCGTTCTTTGTCGGTCATTTTTCGGTCAAAGGAACCGACATCTTTCAATTCGCCGGATTTTACTTTTTCGATCTGAATCCCAATCTTATCCATCAATTGGCCGGCGTTGTAAAATTGGAGAATAACTCCAATTGAACCGGTCAAAGTGCCGGGGTCGGCCATAATTTTGTCGGCCGCACAAGAGATATAATAGCCGCCCGAAGCGGCCAGGGCTCCCATTGAAACGACCACCAGCTTTCCGTCCTTTTCGCGCACTCTCTTGATTTCGTCGAATATTTCCTGGGATGCCGCCACCCCACCCCCGGGGGAATCGACATGCACGACAATAGCTTTTATACTTGGGGACTTCCCCCATTTCTTCAATTGCTTGACAACCGGCTCGGCGTTTTCAATAGTGCCGACAACATCGACGACGGCGATTCGGGAACCGATTCCGCTTAGGGAAAAATCGGATTCGGTAGAAAAGGCTCCGACCAACATCAGGCCGAAAAACCCCATGGCAATTATAAATGAGAAGGCGATAATGATGCCTACCGCGATATCTTTTTTAGTGGCCAATAGATTCCACCTCAATCAGAATAGATTCTGATTTTTTGTCCCACATGCAATATTTCCGGATTATCCAATTGATTCCAGGAAACTAGTTGTGTCTTCGTCGTATTAAATTGTCCCGCGATTCCATAAATGGTATCGCCTCGCCGCACTTTGTATGTTTTATAACTGCTCCGGCCCGCTTCGAGACTGTTTATAAGCAATTTTTGTCCGGGATAAATACGGCTGCGGCTATTCAAGCCGTTGAGAACTTTAAGAGCTTCCGGCGTCGTCCCAAACCGACGCGCGATATCCCATAAAGAATCTCCCCGCTTGACCACATACGACGTCACCGACGGGGTGGACTTGCCTGATGGTTTATTCGTCTTTTTCGGCGGTGTGACTCGGCTCTGCTGATCGGCATCGGCCCGGACTTTTAATCGCTGGCCGACAAAGATGCGTGAACTCCGCCCCAGATTATTGAGGCGACGAATCAAATCGGGCGAAACCCGAAAAGCGCGGGCGATATCGGAGACCGTATCGCCGGAGCGAACGACATAAGTGCCGTCTTCGGAGTCGTACGACTGCGAATCTTTTCGACCGGAGCGTGACGCGGCCTCATCACTGGTAACCGGAATAATCAGGGTTCGTCCCGCGACAAGGCGGCTGCGGCGGCCAAGATTGTTGGCTTCCATAACGGCATATTGAGAAACGCCGTATTTGCGGGCCACCGAGGCAACACTCTCGCCGCGCCGGATTTTATGCTGAACCCAGTTGGTTTGCTTCGCGATGGGCAATTCATCATAGGCCGCCAGAAATGCTTCCTGCTTACCTTTCGGAATTCTAAGGGCATATTGATTCTTATTGGGAGGGGTATATTGCCGGAGCAATTCCGGATTGAGATCCTGCAGTTCGGCCAGAGTACAGCCGATGGCATTGGCGACCATCTTCAAATCGAGACTCTTATTGAGACGAACCTCCTCGAAAGTAATTTCCGGCTGATATTCGATATCGGTAAAACCGAATTTTTCCGGGTTCTTACAAATCATGGTGGCCGCCATGAAAAACGGCACATAATCCATGGTCTGCTTTTTCAATTTTAATTTCCAGAAATCGGTGGTTCTTTGCTTTTTTGTGACATTGCGCACTCTTTGCGGACCGCCGTTATAGGCCGCCAGCGACAGTTCCCAACTTCCGAATTCATTATATAAATCCTTCAGGAATCGAGCAGCGGCATGAGTGGCTTTGACGGGGTCCTTGCGCTCGTCATACCACCAGGTGCGATTCATACTGTACAGGCGGCCGGTCTCCGCGATAAACTGCCACATTCCCATGGCTCGCGCCCAGGAATAAGCATGATTGTTAAAGCCCGATTCCACCATGGCCAAATAGGCCAGATCGGTCGGCAAACCATACTCCTGGAACGTCTTTTGAATCATCGGCAGGTAGCGTGTCATTCGAGATAAATATCGAACGACGGCGCTTCGGGCAACGGTTTGGTAGTAAACAATACAGGTCTTCACCCGGTCATTCATTACGATCGGGACGTTATAGGAATTTTTCTCCTGCGCAAAAGCTTCCAGCCGATTCATTTCCGATGAATCAACTTTGATATGGTTAATATCCGAAAAACGCGAGATTAGAACATCGGGAGAAACATCACCTGACAATTGCCCCAGCGATACCAGAGTGGAGCGGTAATTGGTGGCCACTTCGGCCAGAATCCGATTGTATTTGACCGCCGATTCGGTCAAGGAATCGCTTTCGGTATCTATATCCAGGTCACCCAATAAAGCCAGACTCTTTTCAAAATAATAAGCGGCTTCTTCCCACGCCGTTTCCCGATTGGCCAGGACCCCCATGGTGCAGTATTCTTCGGCGACTTTCAATTCCCGCCAGATATAGTCATCGATTCCGGCATTGGTTTCACTGCTGCTGTCGAGCGCCTCGGAATCGGACAGCGTTGATTGATTCAAACGATCCAATTCAATCAGGGAATCGATACCGGCATCGCTTTCATAGGCCGAATCTGAGTCATACCCGGTTTCCGGATTGGTTTCCTCCGCCGGTTTCTGAGCGAAGGGACCCGTACACGATGAGAATAGAATACCCATCATCACCACGAGTAATCCCGCTAATACTTTTCTATACATAACCTTCCACCAAAATTAAGGGATTCTTTCCCATAAATTCATTATCGGCCTGAATGGTTCCGGACTTAACCGCCCTGCCAGGCTAACCCATTGTGATATATATATAAAACTGGTTCAAACAGTGTCAAGGTTTAATTTCCTCGCCACCCCCTATTTTTGAGAGATAATTTTCGGCCATTTCTCGAGTTTCCGCTATTTTTGGCCCTTTCATACTCCGAAACCAAGTGATCTGACGCTTGGCAAAGCGCCGGGTATTCTGTTTAATCAAATTGACCGCTCCATCCAGAGATATACGGTCGTTTAGATAATCAAACAACTCCTTATACCCTATCACATTTATCGCGACCACTTTTTCTTCAAGTCCCAAATCCCTCAAGTCCTCCACTTCCTTCAGAATGCCTGCTTTCATCATTCTCTCAACCCTGTTATTAATTTGCTCATACAGGAGATTCCGCGGCGGCATCAGACAAACGATGTCATAATCATAGAGTGTTCCGGCCGCTTTCTCCGCCGCCATCAAATCCGATTTTGACCTCCCGGTGATTTCATATATTTCCAGCGCCCGGATTATCCGCCTTAAATTGTGGGGATGAGTTTTTTCCGTTTCCAGGGGGTCAATTTTCTGGAGCCGTTCAAAAAGATATTTCGGCCCTTTTTCCAGGGCTTCATTTTCAAGACGGGACCGTATCGCAAAATCATCTTCAGGTATTTCGACAATCCCCTCGGTAAGAGCCTTAATATAGAGTCCGGTACCGCCGCAAATAAGCGGAGTATGCCCTCTTGCCACAATTTCGGCAATAAGTAATTCGGCTTCCCGTACAAAATCAAAGGCAGTGAATCGTTCCCCCGGCATCACCCGATCGATCAGATGGTAATGGAATCTGGCCCTTTCTTCGGGCGACGGTTTATCGGTCCCGATATCGAGATGCTTATAAATCTGCCGGGAGTCGGCGGAGATGACTTCCAGGGCCGGATTTTTTTTCAGAAGCGGCAGAATAGCGGCGCTTTTTCCAGATCCGGTCGGCCCGGTCAGAATCGGAATTACCGGTTTATTTTCGCCCGAATTTGACATCAAGCTCGTTTTGAGAAATAATCAGGAAAGTGGGTCTGCCGTGAGGGCAACAATGCCTGTTTTCGGTGGTCATCAATTGGCGCCAAAGAGCCAAGGCTTCTTCCGAACTCATCCGATCGCCGGCCATAACGGCCGCCCGGCAGGCCAGCGATTGCGCCACGGCCTTAATCAAATCGGAACCGGCATTCCGGATCGATTCGATGTCATCGAGGACGGAATGAAATACTTTTTCCGGGGACTTGCGGGATAATGATATCGGGACGGCGGAGATAAGAACGGCATTGGATCCGAACGGTTCGGCCGAAAAACCGGCTTTTCGAAGAGTCTCGGCCGTTTCCTCGAATAAAAGAAACCGTTCCGGAGAAAGTTCCACGGTAATCGGGAATAAGAGATTTTGCGAAACACTCCCGCCGGAATTAATTAAACTAAGATATTCTTCGTAAAGCACCCTTTCATGAGCCGCATGCTGATCGACAATGGTCAGTGTTTCCTTATCCCGAAATACTAGATACAACTCGGAGAATTGCCCCAGATAGGTGATACTATCGGGCCCGTCATCCGTGGTTTTCACTTCCGGTGTGCGCTCCGAAGAGCCGGTCTCAGGTTCCGGCTTATTATCGGTCGTTTCCTTTGCCTGCTGTCCTTGCGAATCTCGGCGGCCGTATAATTCACGCATGGCGGTTTGGGAAGGTATGGAAGGACGCTGCGGATGGAATTCATAGGCGCGGCGAATTGCTTCTTTGACCTCGATTTGATTTCCGCCGCTTTCATTTGCGGCTACAAGACTCGGTCCCAGCGCCCCCGCTTTCCGCAGGGCCTGTTTGACCGCATGATGCAAAATATCATGCACCAGACTTTCTTCCGATAAGCGCACTTCAGCCTTGGTCGGATGGACATTGACATCGACCCGCGCCGGATCGATTTTCAAAAAAATCGTTCCGAGCGGGTAATTGCCCCGCGTCAGCAGCTCTCCATAGCCGGAGGTAACCGCGTGGGTCAGGCTCTGCGATTTGACATAGCGATTATTGATAAATAAAAATAATCCGTATTGGTTCTGTCGCGCCTGATCTGGAAAGCCGATAAATCCGGCAATTTGAATCTGCTCTCCGGTGGAGGCGACTTCCACCAGCCTCTCATATTTTTCGCCCAGAAGGAGCCGTCCCGCCCGCCTCTTCATATTTTCCGCATCGTCGTCAACTGCATAAATGGCCCGTCCGTTAAGTGAATAACTGAATCGGACGGCGGGGGCGCTCAGGGCCAGTGCGATGGCATTGCGGGTCAGATGCCGCGCTTCGGTCACTTCGGCTTTAAGAAATTTTCGCCGGGCCGGAGTATTATAGAAAAGATTCTCGACTTCAATCCTGGTTCCGATCGGCGCTGCCACCGGCTTGAGACTCTGAACCACGCCCCCTTCAATTATGATTTCCATGCCGGTATCGGAACCGTCGGTGCGGGAGACCATACGGGTTTTTGAGATCGAGGCGATCGACGGCAGGGCCTCGCCGCGAAAACCGAAACTGGTCAAATATTCCAAATCGGAGAAATCCCTGATTTTGCTGGTGGCGTGACGGGAAAAGGCGATTTCCATCTGCTCGGCGGCGATGCCGCAGCCATTATCAATAATTGTTATCAATTTGGTGCCGGATTTTTCGACGATAATATCAATTTTGGCGGCTTCGGCATCAAGGGAGTTTTCCACCAGCTCTTTGAGAACCGCGGCCGGTCGTTCGATGACTTCGCCCGCCGCAATTTTATTTATCAGCCTCTCGGGAAGCGGCTTAATCCATTTTTTTGCGGCCCTTGGATCACGGCTATTTATCATTGAGTTTCCTTTTCAAGTCACTCAATATACGCAGAGCGTCGAGGGGTGTCATGGAATCAATATTGATTTGCCGCAATTCCTCTTCCACCGCCGAGGGCGGCGCGTCAAATAAAGATCTTTGATTGATATTTTTATGAATTCCGCGAGCCAGTTCAGATTGGGAGAACTTGCCTGATTCCAGGAGCCGCAAGAGGTCCTTGGAGCGGCTGACGGTCGAGCGGGGGATTCCAGCGAGGCGGGCCACCTCAATGCCATAGGAATCATCGCAACCGCCGGGAATTATTTTATGCAGGAATATTATCGTTTCTTCCCATCTTTTGACCGATACCTGATAATTCTTAATACGATCATATAAAGCCGCCAATCCGGTCAATTCGTGATAGTGCGTGGCGAATACGGTACGGGCTTTGATATTTTCGTTGATATATTCGACCACCGACCAGGCGATGGATAGGCCGTCAAAAGTCGAAGTCCCTCGTCCCACTTCATCCAGCAGAATAAGCGATTTATCGGTGGCATTATGAAGGATATTCGAGGTCTCAATCATCTCAACCAGAAAAGTCGATTGCCCCCGAGTCAGATTATCGATGGCGCCGACCCGCGTGAAAACCCGATCGACCAGGCCCACTCTGGCCGATTCCGCCGGAACAAACGACCCGATTTGGGCCAGAATGACGATCAAACCGATTTGCCTGAGATAAGTTGACTTGCCGGACATATTGGGGCCGGTCAAAATCATGATCCGATCGGCGGTTGATGATAATGAGAGGTCATTTGCGATAAATGTTCCGGGAGGCAAAATATTCTCGATGACGGGGTGTCGGCCGCCTGTTATGTCCAAATTCGAATCCTCATCGATTTCGGGACAGCAGTACATTCTCTCGGCCGCCAGATTGGCCAGTGCCGATATCAGATCGATTTCCGAAATAATCTCGGCGGCTATCAGAATATCTTCCAGCGATTCGGTCGCCTTTTCCACCAGTTCATTGAAAAGGCGTTCTTCAAGGGCAAAAATCTTTTCCTCTGCCGCCGCGATCAACTCCTCTTTTTCTTTCAATTCTTGAGTCACAAACCGCTCGGCGTTAACCAGGGTCTGTTTGCGGATATAATCGGGCGGTGTCTTTTCCAGATGAGTGCGGGTGATTTCGATATAATAGCCAAAAACCTGATTGTACCCGACTTTAAGTGACGGTATTCCGGTCCGTTCCCGCTCTTTCTGCTGAAGGGAGGCGATAAAGGTACGGGCCGATTTTATTGATTCTTTGAGTCGATCGAGTTCGTCGGAATAGCCCTCCCTTAGGACATTTCCTTTGTTCGATATGAGGGGCGGTTCATCGACCAGCGCATTTTCAATCAATTGCGATATTTGGGAAGTCAACGGATATGAGTCGACCATCTCCATAAATATTTCGGACCGCAGATTTTTGGCGGAAGCGATAATATCATCGGCCACCAATAATCCCTCTCGTATCGCGGCTAACTGACGGGGATTGAGTTTGCGCATTCCCATACGGCCGGCCAGGCGCTCCAAATCGGGAAATTTTCTGAGCAGTATGGGAAGGCTCAATGCTATGTCGCGCTGACCGAATAACTCTTTGATTCCCTTCTGACGGTATATAATCGGTTTCAACCTGCGATAGGGATGAAGAAGATTTTCTTTTAATTTTCTGGCACCGCCGGCGGTCACGGTTTTATTTAAGGCCGAAAAGAGGGAATCTTTTTCGCTGCTTTCGCCAAGATTTTTCACCAGTTCCAGATTGCGGACGGTGCTGTAATCAAGGGCCATGTATTCATCGGAAGCCGCCGCCGTTATTTTCTTGATATGATCAAGGTGGGTTCGATTGGTTTCGCGAAGGTATCGATATATGGCGCCTGCCGCGGCCAGGCCCAGGCGAAAATTCGCGACTCCGAATCCGTCGAGTGTCCCGACCCCAAAAAACTCGGTCAGTTCTCTTTCGGCGGAATGATAGTCAAAATTCCATCCTTCAAACGGAGTAAGGCCACGGCCAAAGCTTTTTTTTAAATCCTCGACGATGGCAGGCGATTTGTCGACGGATGGGAAAATAATCTCCTGCGGCGCGATCACGCGCAACCGTTCCAACATCGCCTCTTTATCCCCTTCATCGAGATAAAATTTCCCGCTCAGGAGATCAAGGTA
>CALMKK010000036.1 GCA_937867135.1 uncultured candidate division Zixibacteria bacterium | reverse complement strand
GGCCGCCGGGTTGTTGGTCGTGGTCAACCCATTTTGTGGGTGATCGATTTTCTTCAATTCAAAATAGGAATTGGTCATCCATTTGTCAAGTTTTACAATTTACATCAGGTCCTTAACCTTGGCGGCCAGGTTAGGATGGTGACCCGACCGTTCCGTGCGAGGCAGATGTCTTCATCTGGCCGTGATCATCCGCCCCAATGACAGCGCTGACATTCCTGTCCGCGAAACAGATCTAAATTGCCGCCAATTTCCGGACTATCGGCCATGCTCCTTTTTGGGGCCATTGTCCTGCCGTCCCCTATTGGTCGGCTTATTTTGTTCTGTCGAAGTCTCCCGTTTGGGCATTGGCCTGAGCTCCCGTCGCTGAATGACTTCCTTCTCCACAAAAGCGCGATTCCTGTCAACCCGCTGAGAAATATCCGGTGGCAGAATCATCCTCCTGAATTGCCCGGGAGTCTGCCTGTTCTTTTCGATATTTATTTTTACCTTGGGAACCTGTTTATTGATTCTTCGCTCAATGTTTCGGACATCGGGAGCGCGACGAACAACGGCCGATCTTCCGATATTGTTCTGTTCGGCCCTGTCAATCCGATAATTGTAGACATTCTCCCGAGTGAAATTGTCGTTTTTGACTATTATCCAGCGATGCTCGGAATCACGATCCCAGGGATTGCCCCAACTGACACGCCGCGGCGGCAAAGGGGCCCAGCAGATATAGTCGCCGTACGATGTCCATTGAACGCGGGCCGGGGACCAGACATTTCCCGGAATCCAGAACCACCCGGCATCGGGATCATAGTCCCAATTTCCATAATGATAAACCATCCACCCGTACGGCTCATAGGAAACCCAGGTCCATCCGGATGATGTCCATTCCCAATTACCGTATTCGAATGGTTGCCAATCCGGCCCGACCCACGGTCGCCAAACATGCCCGAACGGCGGATAGTCTTCCCATTGGCCATATTGGGCCAGATTTCCATAATCGCCTGAATTATAATTCGTTTCTTCTCCGGCATATCCGCCGCTACTATACACAGCGCATCCCCCGATCAAAAAAACCGCTATCACCGCCGAAAACAACAGGGCCGGAACACCTTGCCATGAAAAAGAAAAAATTCGCTTCATTTTAAGCCTCCTTGCCATTTTGCATATATCTTAAACATTTAATCCGCCCCGATTGATTCAAAAAATTAAGCGCCCATATCATATTGAGGCGCAAAATGTTATTGTTCGGATTATTATTTATAGAATGCCTTTCTCACCCTCTTTTATCACTATAACAGGCCATCTCCCATAATTCCAATTTGAGTCAGGTTCTTAATCTCGCCCGCAAGATCGGGATGACGCCCCGTCACCACAAATAATTCTGATTTTGCCATTTTCACTGACGTCCGCTGTCACCTCCCTATGCGATTTTGTATTTGACAATACAAAGCATCGAAAGGAGGAACTATGAAAAAATTTGAAAGTCTTCTGGTCATACCCCGAAAGGCCCGGGCACAATTTAGAATGAATTTGGCGGAATTTCCGATGCCGGCATCGGCCGACGAGACGAAAATGAGCTTTCTCGAAAAAATCCGGTTCGATATTCTCCTGCTGTTTTTATTGACCGCCGGAGTCTATGCCTTTTTTGGGAGCCTCTCCGACACCTGCGGCAATGATACTGTCACTCGATCCTTGATGGCCTGGCGCTGGCTGAAAGCGCCCTTTTTTATCCTGGCCAGCAATGATATAACCTGGGTTTTCGGTCCGTTTCACTGTTATTTTAACGCTCTGGTTATTCTTATCACCGGCAATCCCCTTTGGGGGCCCCGTTTGTCCGCCTGCCTTTTCGGCGCCCTGACGGCTATCCCGCTTTATATGCTGGCCAAACATTTTTTTGGCCGAAGAGCCGCCTTTTATAGCGGGCTGGCTTTCCCATTTTTCACCTTCTTCATAGGCCTGTCGGTATCGGGTAATAGTGAACCGATTTCGTCATTCTTTATTTTATGGGCAGTCTATTTTGCAGTCCGTTTTAGGGAGACGCATTCTCTGTCATGGGCGATAGTTGCCGGAGTCTCGTTCAGTCTGGCCGGGGCCACCCGTTATGATGTATGGATATTTGGCCCAATCTTAATTGGCTACTTGACCTGGGAGTATTTTAGAAGCCGTTCGCGGGCCGTCCTTCGGGGATTAATTGTGTTCTCCATATTCGCCGCAAGTTTTCCGGCGGCCTGGATTGTCGGGAATTATATAAAAATCGGCGATCCGTTCATCTTCTTCCGGCAAGCTTACGGGGCCCCTATTATTTCAGACCATTTCGACTTGCCGTATGTCAGACATGTCCTTTATGATATAGCCCTGTTCCCATCAGTAATGACTCTGGGCTTGACGCCGGCGGTTTTTTTTATAGCAATTTTCGGATTCTATCGCACCCTGCGGCAAAAGGGCTCGAGGGGCCTTTTTCCAGCCATTGTTTTGCTGATTCTTGTGCTGTCATACCTGGGTGTCTTCGTTATAAACCAAAAAATAGACGCGGTTTCCCGGATGATGGTGCTTCATGGTCTTTTCATCTTAATGTTTTTTGGCCCCGGAATGGTTGTACTGCAGTCCAGTCTAAAGCAGACACTCGGCAAAATTCTCTTTTTTTCGACTCTTATAATTATGATCGTATTTTCGGCCCTGCCGCCTCTGGCGGCCTTTAAGCCCGCCGAATGGAATTCACGGCTCATTCCCTTATCGCAATATGTGCCGGTGGACCGCAAAATAAAATTGGCCGGAGATTTTCTGCATCGACGGCTGGAGCGCGGAGAAAAACTGATTCTGGATTGCAAGTTCATGCCGCAAAGAAGCATTTTACTCAGATTATTTGAGCATGAAAATGACATAATTCAATTTTATGGGACTGCCTCCGATTACGCGCAGGAAATAATATCCAGACAACCGGATATAATTGTACTATCACCCTCGAACAGGCGTTTGTCCGAAATTCAATCAGCGTGGATAAATTCCCATGAATTTCATATTTCCCGATTGAACTATATTCTGAAGTATTCGGTCAACGACTTCCTGATTTTTTTCAAAGTTGAAACTGATAATTGGGGACCGCCGAGCTTAAATTTATGGTGTCCGGCATATACCCTGACAATGTACCGGCAGATATCCCCGGCCGCCGCCACAACGCATCATCAATGTCGCGAAAATCAAAAATGGATATTTTCCGTACGTGCCGGGCGGGTTCTCAGACCAGCCGCTGCTGCGTTGCCGGCAAAAATAGAGCGGAATCCCCCTGGGTCGTGCAACGGGAAAGGTGCGGTTTCGCAAATCGACTTGAGTCCGGGTTGAGCCCGGAATGACGGTATGAGGACGGCGGGGTAAAAAGCCGACGAGATGTCCGCGAACACTGCTATATCATATTGAGAGGCAAAATATTACACTCGACCGCTCTTACCGGGATCGTCTTCCATATCACTCCTATATTGCTATTACCGGTCATCTGTCTTATAATCTATCAATGAGAAAAAAATCGTATCTGCAAATTGCCTTATTAATACTTATAATCGGGCTTTACATTTTCCATTCCTTCAACCTCTCTTTCACTCAGGATGATTCCTATATCTCG
>CALMKK010000035.1 GCA_937867135.1 uncultured candidate division Zixibacteria bacterium | reverse complement strand
AGATCGTATCATTGAATATCTGGCGGTCAGAAAATTGAAAAGCGATGTCAAAGGGCCGATTCTCTGTTTTGTCGGTCCCCCCGGAGTCGGGAAAACATCATTGGGCCGTTCCATCGCCCGCGCCATGGGACGCAAATTCGAACGGATTTCACTCGGCGGCATGCGCGATGAAGCCGAAATTCGCGGCCACCGTCGTACCTATATCGGAGCCCTCCCCGGTCGGATGTTACAGAGCATCCGCCGTTGCGGCTCCAATAATCCGGTCATCATGCTTGATGAAGTCGATAAAATCGGCGTCGATTTTCGCGGCGACCCGGCCAGCGCCCTGCTTGAGGTTCTCGATCCGGAACAAAACGACAGTTTCTCCGATCATTATCTCGAGGTCCCCTTCAATCTTTCGAAAGTGATGTTCATCACCACCGCCAATCTGCTAGATCCGATTCCGCCCGTATTGCTGGACCGGATGGAAGTGATTCGCATTCCCGGCTACACCGATCTGGAAAAATTGGAAATTGTCAAACGGCATTTGCTCCCCAAGCAACTTGACAATCATGGCATCCCGAAAGGGCGGCTCACTTTCAAAGATGACGCCATCCTGGCTATCGCCAACGGCTACACGCGCGAATCGGGCCTGCGCAATCTGGAACGTGAAATTGCTTCCATCTGCCGCAAAGTGGCGCGGCGCATCGCCGGCGGCTCCAAGAATCATTATATCATCAAGGCCGATAATGTCCCGGAATTTTTGGGACCGCAACGATTCTCTCGCGAAATTGTCTCGCGTACCGGACAGATCGGCGTCGTTCCCGGTCTCGCCTGGACCTCGGTCGGCGGTGAGATTCTCTTTATCGAAGCGACCGCCATGAATGGTAAACGGAACCTGACCCTGACCGGACATCTCGGCGATGTCATGAAAGAATCGGCCATGGCCGCGCTGTCCTATGTCCGCACCCACTGCAAAGATATCGGTATCACTCCCGACTTCTGCGAGAATCATGAGATACATATTCATGTCCCCTCCGGGGCGACCCCCAAAGACGGCCCGTCCGCCGGCATAACCATGGCCACCGCTCTGGCCTCGCTCTTGTCGGGACGCGCTGTAAAACCGCGACTGGCCATGACCGGAGAGATTACCCTGCGCGGTGAGGTGCTTCCTATCGGCGGTCTGAAAGAGAAACTTCTGGCGGCGCATCGGGCCGGTATCAAAACCGTAATTCTGCCCGAGGAAAACAAGAGGGACATGACCGAAATTCCCGATGAAATAAAAAAGGGAATGAAATTTATTTTTGCCAAACATGCCGACAAGGTTTTAGAACAGGCGCTGGAGACAAAAAAGCCTCCCAAAAAACCGGTATCCGCCGGTCGTAAAAAAGGAAAAAAGAAGAAATGAAACTGGTTACCGCCGAAACCATGCGCGCCCTTGACCGCGAAACTATCGACAACCGCGGCATCCCCGGCCCCGACCTGATGGAGAACGCCGGGCGCGGTATCGCCGAACGGATGCGCGATGAAGTCCTGATAGAGCCGCAGGGGAAAAAGGTCGTGATTTTCTGCGGCAAGGGAAACAACGGCGGCGATGGTTTCGTGGTCGGACGGTATTTGCACCAGTATGGCTGCCGGGTAAAAATCATCTTTCCCGGTCCGCCCGAAAGTCTTTCCCCCGATGCCCTTCTCAACTACAAGCGGATTGGCGCTGACGGAATCGACTTGATTGATGCCCGCCTTAATGAGCAGTTGTGTGGCGATCTCGAGGCTGATTATGTTGTCGACGCCGTTTTCGGCACCGGCTTCAGCGGCACCCCCTCCGGGTTGTCGCATGATTTCATCGAGTGCATCAACCGCATTAACGCCCCCGTTATCGCGGTCGATTGTCCCTCCGGATTGAATATCGACACCGGGATGCATGACGGCGCTGTCGTGCAGGCGGATTATACATTCACACTGGCTCTGCCTAAAATCGGCTTATTCCAGTCACCGGGGCGGGAATTATCCGGCCTGCTCGAGGTTGTCCCTATCGGGATCCCTGACGATGTTATCACGTCCTTCAATATAAAAGAAAATCTGATTGTACCGGAGATGGTGCGCGGCCTGCTCCCCAGACGCAAACCGGATGGCCACAAAGGAGATTTCGGCAAACTATTCATCCTCGCCGGCTCCGCCGGTCTCACCGGGGCGGCAACATTATCGGCCCTCTCATCGGCGCGCGCCGGATTGGGCCTCGTGACCGTCGGATGTCCGGCATCATTGAACCATATCCTCGAAATGAAATTGACCGAACCGATGACCTATCCTCTGCCCGATGTCGGCAAAAAAGGGGCGCTGGCGCTTCGTGGCCTGGGCGAAATCAAAATTAAATTTGCCGAAAGCGATGCGGTCGTAATCGGTCCCGGTCTCGGACGGCATCATGAAACCTCGGAACTGGTGCGCAGACTGGTCGCCTCGTTGGTTAAACCAGCCATTATCGACGCCGACGGTCTCAATGCCTTTGGAAAAGATCGCGATCCCCTCAAAGGGAAACATCCAACCCTGGTCTTTACCCCTCACCCCGGCGAATTCAAACGCCTGATTGATGAAGAACTTCCCCATGGCTTATTTGAAAGATTCAATCTGGTCCGCAAATACGCCGAACTCTATAACGCTGTCATAATATTCAAGGGCTCGCCTTCGATCGTGGTGTCTCCGGATGGCGACCTTTATCTCAATCCGACCGGCAACAACGGCATGGCTACCGGCGGCACCGGCGATGTCCTCTCCGGTCTGGTCGGTTCCTTTCTGGCCCAGGGATTGTCCCCCTTGCACGGGGCTATCTGCGCCGTCTATCTGCACGGTCTATCCGGCGACCTGGCCGCCGCCGAACTTGGGGTTCGCTCCCTTATCGCCGGCGACTTGATTGAATATCTTCCGGATGCTTTCGCACTGATCGAACAAGATGAGGATTAATTCAGTAGGTCGGCGACAGTTTCATCCCGGCCCGTTTAAATATATCATTTCAACTGAGATTAAGATACAAAATCGGTGATCTTCTTAGATCCCGACTTTGCTATTCCTCATTATAGATACCAGGATCGAAGACGATCGCTGACCTGCAGGTTCACCACATCAACTAACCCCCTGCATTGTGATCGGTTGGTCCTCAGACCAACCGCTAACCATAAGGCATCGGGTCTGCCATCAAAACCCGGTCCGACCCCTTCACCCGCATATTAAAAATATATTGACTAGCCTATCTATTATTCGCTAATTATTTATAGGGAATCAATCTGACAGGAGAATAATATGAAAAGACTGGTAATGTTTTTGTGCATCGCCATGCTTCTGCCGCAGTTGAGCACCTCGGGGGCGACAAGCATAAATCCGGCCATAACCGACAAGACGCAGACGGCCGGAAAAAGCATCAAGGAGTTTCTTACTCCGGACGGCCATTTCGATATGACGGCCGCCAGGCAATCGGGGTATCAGGGAACAATAGACCTGAAAGGATTCAATATTAGCATGGACAGGACGACCGGGGCCCCCATCGCAAAAATGCAGGACATTCGATCGCCAAAAGAGGACCCCGATGATATTTATTGGGATAACACCATTTCGCCTTCAATTCCGGGTACAGACGCAGGGGTTTTCGCCCTCACTGTTTACGGCGGCAAATTGATTCTCGGCGGGGAATTCACCGCGGCGGGAGATTCATTGGCCAGGCACATCGCCTCATGGGACGGTTCAGTATGGTCGCCCCTCGGATCGGGGCCGAATGCGGGAACAAATGGAGGGGTTCTTGCCCTGACCGTTTTTGACAACAAACTGATTGTCGGAGGGGCTTTCAACAACGCCGGAGGAGTCTCGGCGAGTTGCATCGCCTCATGGGATGGGTCATCCTGGGCGGCCCTCGGCTCCGGAATGGACCTTAATGTCTACGCTCTAACGGTATATGACAACAAGCTTATTGCGGGCGGAGCGTTTACGACTGCAGGCGGCGGATCCGCAGAATATATAGCCTCATGGGATGGTTCCTCATGGTCAACCCTCGGTTCCGGCATGAATGACCGGGTCGCCGCTCTGACAGTATTCGATAACAAATTAATCGCTGGGGGACTTTTCACCACGGCCGGGGCGGTCTCGGCAAAACGTATCGCCGCATGGGATGGCTCAACCTGGTCGGCCCTCGGCTCCGGGATGAATCAGTATGTCGGCTGTCTCACCGTTTTTGATAGCAAACTAATTGCCGGAGGAGAATTTGACAGCGCCGGAGTCGTATCGGCAAACCGTATTGCGTCATGGGACGGTTCATCCTGGTCGGCCCTCGGCGAGGGTATGGATTACAGTGTCATTGCTCTTACTGTCTATGCCAATAAATTAATCGCGGGAGGGGGATTCAGCACGGCCGGAGATTCCGAGGCCAATTTTATAGCTTCTTGGGACGGTTCCACCTGGTCGCCGCTCGGTGCCGGCCTTGATAATTATAATTGGTCCCTTGGTCTTTTCGCCGGGACATTGATTGCCGGGGGATGGCTTTCTTCGGCGGGTAGCGTTGCGGCCAGCAATATTGCCCTGTGGAACGGATCTACCTGGATGACGCTTGAAACAGGTACGAATCAGTATATCAGTACTCTCGCCGCAATCGGCAACAATCTGATTGCCGGAGGCGGTTTTTCCAAAATTGGGGGAGTTACGGCAAGACACGTCGCATCGTGGGACGGCTCATCATGGACAGCCCTCGGGTCGGGAATGGACAATGATATTTATGCCTTCGCCGAATTCGATAATAAGATAATCGCCGGAGGGGCATTTACTATGGCAGGGGGGAGCATGGCCGATCGCATTGCGGCCTGGGACGGTGTCACCTGGTCCCCTTTGAGTACCGGATTGAATAGTTTTGTTGTCGCCCTGACCGTTTTCGACAATAAGCTGATTGCCGGCGGATATTTTACGGCCGCGGGCAGTGATTCGGTTCATAATATCGCCGCCTGGGACGGTTCATCCTGGTCGCCCCTCGGTTCCGGAATGGACCATGGGGTTTATGCTCTGACCGTTTTTGACGGGAAACTA
>CALMKK010000034.1 GCA_937867135.1 uncultured candidate division Zixibacteria bacterium | reverse complement strand
CAGTGGAATCATAATCCACGTGTCCGGGGTTCGAGTCCCTGCACCGCTATTTTATTTTATTGCGGCATATGATCTTAGGGGTGGCACAATAAGTCCCTGTCTTTCCATAAATCTCTCCCTCGATAAACACCAATAGCAGAACAATAATCCGAGACTTCCGGATCTAAACTAATTTTCTCTCTACCACACTCGCCTGCCGGTGGCTCTGTCTAGCGCATTCAGGCTGATCGTATAATCATAGAAGGCGCGCAGGCGGATCAATTTGGTTTGAGACAACGCGGTTTCGGCGTCAAGCAGGTCCAGATTTGTAATCACTCCGGCACTGTAACGGACACGAGCCATTGACACCGCTTCCTCGGCCTGACGAACCTGGGTTTCGGTGCTGGCAATCTTTTCTAGGTTTGAATTGGCGCCTGCCATTGCCTGACGTACTTCGGAAAGAATCTGCCGTTCAAGATCGGTCGTATGAGCGCGGGCGGAATTGCGATTGGCATCGGCCTGGGTTTCCCGATGTTTTGTCTTATATCCGTTGAAAAGGGGAATTTTCAATTCAAGACCGGCGGCGTAGTTTCCTCGCAACGTACTCAGATTCGGCTCATATCCGTTCTTGAATCCGGTGGCGACATTCAGAGCCAAAAGAGGTTTATTATCCCGAGTTACTAGTTGCGATTGAGCCTCGGCATTGGTCTCGGCATCATGGGCGAGTATCAGCTCCGGTCGCTGTTTGGCGGCCGCAGATATTAACGAGTCGGGATTGAGATTGACAATGCCTGAGGCAAAGGCCCCCCGCAGGTTGATCGGCAAATCCGACGGCAATCCGGTCAGTTGCCGAAACACGATCTCCTGAATCTCCAGCGCATGCAAAGCGTCGATTCGATCGCTTCTGACTACCGCGATTCTAACCTGGATAGTTAAAGTATCGAAGTCGGTCGCGGTCCCGGCCTTTATCTTTTTGACACTCATTTCCAGATGCCGATCAAGCGTCTGAAGTTGTTCGTCTAAAACGGCCACCCGCTGATGCAGTATCAGAATGTTGTTGAACACGCCGATCGTCTGGTAGGCAAGGTTAAATTTTATCAGATCGATATTGTCGGCGGCGATTTGGTGGGATGTCTCCGCCACCCGGACAGCAGCATTCGTTTTGCCGAAATCATACAGCGTCTGTCGCAAACCGAGATGAAGGTCATAATTATTGTAGGGAGCAAGGTCAAGAGGACCCTCGCCGGGAAGATTGAATTGCGGAACCGGTCCGATCCGCACATATTCACCGCCGAACGAGACATCCGGATAACGGGAACTGCGGGTCACATCAATCTGCGCCCCGGAAGCGGCCATTCCGTATTCGGCCTGGAGGATTACCGGTTGATTTTTAAGAGCAAGCCCGATCGCCTGTTCGATGCTTATTGAATCGGCGCGTTTGATCTGAGCCGATATGGAACCGGCGCTCCAACCCACCATTAGTATTATAATAACCAAAGTCAATTTCATATTCTATCCCCTATTCGACCTGCGTATGAACTGGTTTTTCTCCAAGGCGACGCCGAGCACGGCCCCTGCCGGTCCGGATGGCGAACAGAGGCAAAACGCCGATCAGGACAATCGCACCGGCCAGAAGAAAGACATCGTCAATCGCCTGGATGAACGCCTGATTGGCGACAAACATGCCAATCTGCGCTTTGGCCTTCGCCAGGGCCTCCCCGGCTGAACTCCCGGCTACTTGCACCGCCCATGACTGCAATTTCATGACCGTATGCTTGAACGTGTCGGAATAGGCGTTGACCTGTTCGCCATAAGTGGAGGCGTGATAAATGGTGCGACGAGTCAAAATCGTCCCGAACATCGCCACCCCGAAACTCCCTCCAATCTGTCGGATAACGTTGAGCAACCCCGAGGCTTGCGCCATCTTCTGATGCGATATTCCCGATATGGCCATAGCCATAAGAGGTGCGAACAAAACACCCATGGCCATGCCGCGAAGAATTAGCGGAAACAGTATTTCGTGTCTTTCCGAATACAATGATAAAGTGGAATACTGATAAAAGGTGAAAGCCATCAGGATAACACCAAGAATCGAGGGGAGCTTGGGGGAAAACCGGTCACCGTACCATCCGGCCAAAGGCGCCACTAATCCTTGCATGATGCCCACGGGAAGAAAGACGAGGCCGGCCTGAAGCGGCGTGTAATCGAGCGAGTCCTGAAGGAAAATGGGTAAAAGAAATGTACTGCCGAACATCCCCAATCCGAACAGGAACAGCACGATATTGCAGACCGCAAAGTTGAAATTCTTAAAGAGATTGAGTTCGATAAGGGGATGTTCGACGCTGAACTCCGTTATTAAGAAAACCACTAGAGATACGGCCGAAACGGCGAAGCAAGTGAGTATGTAATCGGATGTCCAGCCGCCGGTGTTCCAGGCGGAATTGCCGCTGGAAAGAGCCAATAGAAGCGAGGTCAGAAAGGCCGTAAGTGAGAGAAATCCTATTAAATCAAAGGAGCGGGATTCGGCGGCTTTATGCTCGCGAAGAATGATTACCGCGGCGGTTATTCCCAAAATTCCGACCGGGACATTGACATCGAAAATCGTATGCCAGGAAAAATTGTCGATTAGATAACCGCCGATGGCAGGTCCAAGCGAGACCGAGGCCGATGCCGCCACCGACCAGAACGCCAAAGCGAGTCCGCGTTTCTCGGGGGGGAATTCCCGGGTTATAATCGCCATTCCGACCGGCATCAATATGCCGGCTCCGGCGCCCTGAAACACCCGAAACAATATCAATATATTAAAATCCCAGGCCAGACTGCATAAAAAAGAGCTGAATGTAAAAAGCAACAGACCGATGGTAAAAATCAGCTTATACCCAAGATGATCGGCGAGCCAGCCGGAAGTCGGCAGCATCACGCCGAAAATCAGCAGATAGGCCGTCAGAACCCATTCGACCTGGTCAACCGATACTCCAAAAGAAGACATGAGTCTTGGCAGTGCAACATTGACAATTGTGGCATCCAGCACCGCCATGAAGGTCGCAATCATGACTCCGGCGAGAACCAGCCACCGGTACGAGGGATGTTCGGACCGCAACTGCGGATAGTCGTTGATCAATTTGGAGCGAAAGGAGCGCCATCGGGACGATGTCATCGCTTATTTCTCCGTCACCCGAATCTTCACTTCAACCGACATGCCCGGAAGAAAAGCCAGCCTCCCGCCGGGATCGCTATTTACAAAGTCTGTGAATACTATCCTGACCGGGACCCGCTGTGTGACCTTGGTGAAGTTGCCGGAGGCATTGTTGGGCGGTATGAGTGAGAATTGCGAGGCCGCGGCGGCGCCGATTAATTCAACCGCGCCTGTAAATCTGCGGCCGGAGAAGGCATCGACCGAAATTTCGACCGAGTCTCCCGGATGGATCGACCCTAATTTGGTTTCCTCAAAATTCGCCGTCACCCAAATGTCGTTCAAGTCATACTGGGTAAAGATTGGCTGGCCGGCCTGGACAATGTCGCCGGGGACAACCCACTTCTTCGCGATCACTCCGGGGGCGGTAGCGATAATTCTGGTGTTGGTGAGCTGAGTTTCAATAACCGCCAATTCCGCCTGCGAAGATTTGACCTGGCTGAGCGCCACGACCTGCTGAGCCTTGGCCATTTCCAGGGTCTGGCGGGCATGATCGAACTGCTCACGAGTGATTACTTGATCGTTGAACTGAATTTCCGCCCGATCGAAATCATCTCGGGCCCTGTCCAGAGCGATTTTGGCGACCGGGACATTCTGCTGAACATAATCGAGCGTCGCTTGCGCTCGGGCTTCCTGAGCTTTCAGGTCGGAATCGTCAATCTGCACCAGCAACTGCCCCGCTTTCACCGAATCCCCTTCGTCCGCATTTAATACCACAATGCGCCCGAGAATTTTCGAGCTGACCGTCACGGCGTCGCAATCTACAAAGGCATCATCGGTGGCAACATAACCCCGAAGGTAGTTGTACCAATAAAAAACGACCAGCGCCGCCGTTGCCAGCACCGCCAAAAACGGTATTATCACTCTTTTTTTGCGATGGAGCGGGGCGCCCCCGGTTTGCTTTGGTTCCCCTTCGTTATTTTCTTCAACCATTTTTTATCGTCCTTTATTTGTATGATCGTCAAGTAAGGCGGTCGCGCCCGCCATCTATTCTCATCACGTTCAATAGCAGTCTCAGTCCTTTCAGAATGCCAAGCAGTTGCCCGGCCGGCAGACGGTCGATCGTATGAATGAGAAGACCCATACCGGCCAGCGGCGTCCTTTTTATAACCCGCCTGCCGTTATCAGTCACATTCAGATGAACCACGCGACGATCCTCGCCGCCGCGCTCCCGCGTGACATATCCCCTCTTCTCCAGGCGATCCACGATTCCTGAAACGGTGCTGATATGCAGAAACATCCGTTCGCTTAGTTCCCCCAGGGATATTCGCGGTGACAGCGTCACGATGCGGAGCGCACCCAATTGCTGACCTGTGATCCGATATTTTTGGACAAATTCGCGCGATTGCCGCGGACCGGACCCTTGAAGCAATCTCACAAATCTAACGATCTCGCCGATTTCGCGGCGATGCCGCCCGCCCTTTACGGATTTAATTCTCATATTTTATTATTTGGCATCCCAATATTATGCATACGAAGCATTATACGCAAGAGATGCCGTCCGTGGCAACCAATTTTCGATTCGGGCCAGCATCACGGCCTCGATTTCGGCACTGATCGCCGGGGATACTCGTTAAGCGAAAGTTATCGATGATAGGGGCCTTTTCGCTAATTCCTATCTATCTCAATGACATCCAAAAAATTAGACCAAAATATTGACAGAATCGCCTTCTTTCAATATAATGTCTCAAAAATTCGACTGAAGGACCGCTATGGATAAATTGATCTATCTCGACAACGGGGCCACTACTTTTCCCAAACCGGAAGAAGTCTATCAAAAAATGGATCTTTTTTACCGCAACTACGGGGTCAATCCCGGCCGTTCCGGTTATGACCTGTGCCTGCCGGCGGGCGAAATGATCGTT
>CALMKK010000033.1 GCA_937867135.1 uncultured candidate division Zixibacteria bacterium | reverse complement strand
ATTCCCTGCAAATAAATTGGCCAGGCCGGCCCGACGATTAACAACATCCCGATTAAGGCGAAACCATAAATAATTTTTACTATTGCGGCTCGGTAATGCGCCGCCAATAGATTGAATAATCCAAACCCCAGTGACAAAACAATTAAAGTCGGCGCCAGGAATTTAATCAACCATAGCCATAAATTCAATTTATACATGGCCGTTGGCTCTTGCGAAATATTCCACAATAGAAACCCATGTGCACCGGTGAAAAAAATTCCGAAAGTCAAAAAAAGCAAACCCTGAAAATTCTCATTTTTCAGTTCTCGTACCCCGACCATGAGAAAAAATAAGGCTCCGGCCAAAAGGGCTGAAGTCTGAAAGAAAGTCATGTCGGAAAGTATTATTCCAAAAAAATTCATAGCATTTACTCCTTACCCCTGAATACGCAACCTATATGCCAAAACCGATATGTTCTCATAATTGATTATTGTATTGCGGGACAAGCGAATATACGAAATGTCAAATAGGGAACACATCGGCTATGTATTAAACAGCAGAAGATATGCAAAATGATATAAATCTCCTGCTTCATATTGACCAACCAGAGGCGGTCAGCTAAATTGGATATCGAGGGCCTAAAATGACGAGTCTAAATAAATGCTCGATTTAACTTTAAGAAAATACGGTACGCCACCATATCGGGTGGCCGTTCTTCACGGCGGCCCCGGTGCTCCCGGTTATATGGCTCGGGTCGCCCGCGAATTAAGCAAATTGACAGGTATCCTCGAGCCGCTTCAGACTAGATCCACCGTCCGGGCTCAAATTAACGAACTGCGGGAGCAAATGCTCGAACATGCTCAATCGCCGGTTACTTTGATTGGCTCGTCTTGGGGCGCCGTTTTGGCATTGTTGCTTGCTGCCACAAATGATTCCCTCGTACAGAAACTGATACTCATCGGTTGCGCCGTCTTCGATGCCGAAAATTCCGCCAAGATTGATCCAATCCGTATGGCCCGTCTCGATGATCTCTCACGACAGCGCTACTATATAATTAAGGAATTGATAAAAACATCTTCGCCCGACCGGCAATCGGCGCTGTTTGAAGAATGGGGTGAAATCTATTCCCGAGCCGATATGTTCGACCCCCTCACAACTGATCTGGAAGTCCTTGAGGTTCAAAGCGAAATAAATAACTCGGTCTGGTCGGATTTTAAGACAATGAGAGATAAGCCAGCCTATCTGAACAACCTGTTTTCTAAAATTAAAGCTCCGGTTGTCGTAATCCACGGGAGTTATGACCCTCATCCTCTTGAGGGAATCCGCCCTTTTCTCGAAAGTTGCATAATTAATATTAAATTCCATATTCTCCCCAATTGCGGCCACTACCCCTGGATTGAACGTCAGGCCGCTGATCAATTTTATAAAATCATAAAAGCCGAATTAGAAACCGAATAATCCGCCTAAATATTAAGCAATATCTGGAATTTCGGCAATTCGGCCTCAACTGACAAAAAATATACAAATCGGGAAGAAAATTGTCTTCTGGTTGTATCCCCACTGGAAGCATCAATCAATTATTTAAGGAGGTCGGCCATGCGTTCCAGAAATTTTAAGGCAAGGTTCCCCATCTTAATTTTCTTCTTTTCTTTACTAATCTCATTTCAGATTAGCTTGGCGGGAGAACTCAAAGGCCGGGTAACCGACCGCGATGATGGCTCTCCGATTCCAGGGGCGGTAATTAAAATTGAGGGGCTTAAAATCGGGGCCACAACTGCTCTCGACGGCCAATACAAAATTCTGAATATTCCTGCCGGGACCTATGTATTAAGAGCGTCGGCTGTCGGATATGCCGAGGCAAAAATAACAGATGTAGTAATTAAAGATCGATCCTCGGCCGTCGCTGATTTTCAATTAAGTAAGTCCAATGCTGAATTGGGCAAAGTAATTAAGACTCAAGCCGATAGGGAGTTAATTAATAAATATGAAGCTCCCAATCAGGCCATGATCAAAAATGACGCCACCAGGACCTCGGTTGAAAACAAAACTCTGGACATTCAACGAAAAATTACACCCGTGCCGTCCCTTAAGCAGACTTATCTTTCCCCCCAATGCATAATGCCCCCGAAACCCCGTATTATTCCATATCCCAGTTACCCCTATGGGCCATCCACCGGAGGTTCCTCGCCCGTAAATGGCCAGCCATACGATGCTATGTTTTTCAAAAACTACGGTACGAATCCTTTTATTGATACGGAGGATGATCCTCTTTCTACTTTCGCCGCCGATGTCGATGACGCCTCATATAATATGGCTCGGACCTATCTTAAAGATGGAAACCTGCCGCCGGACGAAGCCATTCGAACCGAGGAATTTATCAATCATTTCAAATATGATTACGAACCGCCTGAATATGGCCCGGTTAGCGTCGATGCCGAAGGGGCTCCGTTTCCCTTTGGCCGAAATTCAATTCTTCTAAAAATCGGGATAAAAGGTCGCGAAATAGACCAGGAATCCCGCAAACCGGCCAGTCTGATTTTTGTAATCGATGTCTCCGGCTCAATGGCCACCGGGAATCGCCTTGACATGGTCAAAGATGCCCTGCGAATTCTAGTAGATAACCTGAATGAAGATGACCGTATCGGTATCGTCGCCTACAGCACGACCGCCTGGAACGTGCTTCAGCCGACTTCAGTCTATTATCGACGTGAGATTCTATCGGCCATTGAATCCCTTCATCCGATGAATTCCACTAATGCCGACGCCGGCCTTCGACTGGGGTATAAAATGGCTGATCGAATTTTCGACCGCGGCAGCATCAATCGCGTGATCCTCTGCTCCGACGGTGTCGCTAATGTGGGGAATACCTCTGCCGATGATATGTTGTCCTGGATTAAAGGATATGCCGATCGCGGCATCTTTCTTTCCACCGTCGGGTTCGGCATCAATAATTATAATGACATCCTGCTGGAACAGCTGGGCGACAAGGGAAACGGCAATTATGCTTATGTCAATAATATGGACGATGCCCGGAAAATATTTCTGGAAAAACTAACCGGCACGCTTCAAGTGATCGCCAAAGATGTCAAAATTCAACTCGATTTTGACCCTTCAACCGTCCGCAGCTATCGCCTGCTAGGGTATGAAAACCGGGATGTTGCTGACGAAAAATTCCGTGATGATAGAGAAGACGGCGGCGAGATTGGCGCGGGCCATCAGGTCACGGCCCTCTATGAAATTAAATTGCAGCCGGGAAATCATTCTTCCCATATCGCCGATCTCAATATTCGTTATAAACGTCCCAACGCGGCCCATGCTGAGGAATTGAACTACGCCGTAACTACGCGATATATTAATAATAATTTTGAAAGAACCACCGCTGATTTCAGACTGGCTGCCGCTTCGGCCCAGTTCGCGGAAATCCTGCGAAAATCCTATTGGGCCAAAGATGCCCATCTGGAAGATGTCCGAGCCGTTGCCATTAAAGTACAGAGGGAAAGGCACACCGCTGAAGTGGCCGAATTCATTGATATGATTGAAATGGCTCAAAGACTTGAAAACCAATTGGCCGGCCCGGATTTGGACTAAACGACAAGAGGGGAAAGCTGCACAGCTTTCCCCTCTTCACTCTAAATTATTGGTCTCAATTTTTTTATTTTTTGCGCCCCAATCACTCCGCCTTTTTGACCACCACGATAGTGCAATGAGTCACCAATGCCGCCAGCGCTCCGAGGGCCGCTACTACCGGCAAAAACAGGGCTCCGACCGAAGCAATCGTCACCGGAATCTCCAGCAATGATTCCCCTTTGTCATTCTTGATAATTATTCGTCTGATATTGGCTTCGTGAAGTAATGTTTTCACGGTTTCCACCAACTGCGCGCCAGAAACTTTGATTTCCTCAGTAAATGTCTTTTCGTCTGTCATAAAAACCCCTTCCTGTCATTTATTCGCCATTTATCTTATATAACGATTGCTACCACATTTGTTTCATAAATACGCGACATTGCAGTACTTCAATTATAGACAAACTCGCCGCCAAATGTAATAATTATCTTGACTTTGATGCCAATTATGATATAATTTGTATGGTATAATAGCGAACGTTTTTGGCTGACAACCTATGATTTTCCAGTCACTGGGCAGGAATGATGGCACCAGGAATGGACATGAAAGGCGGCCCCTTTGAGCTGTAACACCAGGCTGATTATTCCAAAGATTCTTATCGCTTTATTCCTACTGGCTTTTGATATTTCCTTTGCAGGAGATTCTTCTGCATACTTTATAGATCTGGATGGCGACGGCTTCAACGATTCCCCGCCGGCCGTCATTGAGCAAGTTGGTCCGATTTCTTCTACCAATAATGCCGAATCCAACAAATTTATATCATTTGATCTGGATGAAAACAATTATGCCGCGACTTCGCCATCATGCTCCGCTCGGTTCGAATCGTTCAAATTTGGGGCCCGCGCCTTGGACCGGAATAGATGCAGCTTCGATTCGGATAACTTCGGACCCGAAAGCGCTGTGGGCATTACGGGGTTGTCCAATGCCGGAGGGGTTTGTTCGGGAGGAACTTGTCACCGTTGAGCACCTTAAAACGACTTGTTAAATTCGGATTTATTTTTGTTCTGGTTTTTGTCGTCGCCTTATCTGCCACCGCCGATGTGAAAACTGATATCACGGCTTCCTCGGGATATACTTCGAATTTGCTTAACGATTCTACTCGTCTCGAGGATTCTTACAGCACCATCAATGCCAATATCAATATCTACCCTGCCGCACCTCTGGCCTTCGAAATCAATAATCGTTATACATATTATTCCAAGTTTTATAAGCTGAGCAATTATCTGGGTGGCGTCGGTTTCAAATTTATCCCCACCGGAATTCAATCCCGATTCACCGCTATTATTAACGCCCGCTTTTCTTCACAGGTCTATCGCGACTCCATCAATATCGATAATAGCGGCGTCACCAATATCAGCAATAATAATGATAATTATGACTTTGGTTGCGCCCTTGGCTATCGCTTCGCCCGCGCCATTAATGCCCGGCTTGGAACCTCCTATAATTACCTTAAATATACTAATTACAAGGGAGCCAATCGTAAAACTTGGAAATTCTTCGCCGGTCTAAATCTTACTCTATTGCGTGGCAATAGCCTCGACATTGAAGCCGGCTACGCTTCTATGGATTATCGTCGCTTCAATGATACCGTGACAATTGTCTTCCTGCGCCCGAATTTGGCCGCGCAATGGGCCTATGCCGATTCGCTTCTGCAGAATGACAATCTTCGTTCCTTTTACATCTCTCCCCGCTTTTCCCGTCAGTTGGGATCAAAAACCGGTTTTAATATCACTTATAATTACCGGAAATTCTATAATTTTGCCGGCAAACGCGTCTACGGACTAAATTCCGGTTTTCTCTCTCCCTGGGCTTCTGTCTATGAAGGGCCGTCGATTACTTCAAGTCTCAAATCCTACCTTGTCCTCGGCTTTACTCTCAATCTGGGAGTCGGATATTGGGACAAAACATTTTTCAAGTCGCTTGAGCGCCCCGATGGCCGCATCACCGACCCGACTCCGACCAGAAAGTCTCACATTTCTATTCGTCGCGATTTTCAAACCCGGGCTTTCATAAGCATAACCAAACCCATCCAATTCCCAAATGGAACTGCATTTGAATCGACTTTAGCCTATGAATTTGAAAACAATCATTCCATAAATACTTTTTACGACTATAAAAAATCCGGGATATCGGTCATTATTAATTTGAAAATGTGATTTATAAAATATCAACTTCTACCCTCGAAAGGTTCTCGCCATGAAGCTTCGTTACAGATCCTTTAATTGTCTTGTCGGTCTTTTGGTCCTGGCCGTCATTTTTTCTGCGGCTGCGGCTGTCGCCCAGACCCATCCGCCATACAATGCCCGAGTCAGAGTATATGTGGTGGAGCCGGAATCGCGCTGGAGCGATTATTATTACTCACCCTACGGCATGGGCTTTTTGGCCTTTGCCTATGATACCGTGGTCACAATGAATCATCTGGACAGCCTGAATCGAACCATCACTTGGAATGGTGCCTCCGCCGGCTTTGGTGATATTCAGCAGGATAACATCATGGTAATAGCCGTGATTTTTTCCGGCGATTCCACTCTGAAATACTCAGAGCCTCCCCTTGGGCATCCTTTCTACGCCCATGCTGTCGATGCCGCCGCCGCGGCGACCCCTTCCCAGCAGTGGCCCAATTCCACCAATGGCGGATATACCCATACCGTTTTTGTTGAAGTTGGGACTGGAACCTGGTGCCCCTATTGCCCCGCCACCAATAATGCCATGCACGGAATCTATTCGTCCGGATCCTATAATTTTTTCTATGCCGAGATGATAGAAGATATGAACGCTACGGCCCATAATCGAGTTGCCACTGATTATAATCAGTATTTTTACCCCACTTCATTCTTCGACGGTGCTTATCGCACGCTTATTGGCGGGGAAGCCGCCCAGAGTGCTTACACCCCATTTATTGATGAATCGGGGCACCGTGACCCGCATCTTTTTGATCTTAGCACAAGTGTTAATTGGCTCGGCGGCGGATCTTTGAGCATTCAGTTGCATATGAAAAATAATGAAGTTGTCAATCAGACTCCAGCTGTGCCCGAGGCCCCCACCGGTCCATCGATGAGCGGGCCGAATGGAAACTGCACTTTTAATGCCTCCGCGGTCGATCCCGAAGGGGATCAGATGTATTATCGCTTTTTCTGGAAGACCGGAGATACCTCGAACTGGATTGGTCCCTACAATTCCGGTGCCTCCTGTTCCGCCACTCATAAATGGAGCGATAGTATCATCGCTCAGGTTATGGTTCAGTCCAGAGATGAATATGGAACCGCTAGCGTCTGGTCCGGTGCTCATCAGGTAATCATTCGCTCCTATCTGGCCGGCGACGCAAATCATAATGGGGCCATCAATATTCTTGATGTAAGTTATTTAATCAATTATTTGTACAAGCATGGTCCATTCCCTAATCCCGTAATTGCTGGCGACGTTAATGGAAATAGTGCCATCAATATTCTGGATGTCTCCTACTTGATTAACTTCCTCTATAAAGGCGGTGCGGGACCCAAGTACCCCCTGTAACGTAATTTGTATATTTATATTTTAGGACGGTCCCTCGGACCGTCCTTTTTTAATCCTTAAATTGCCGCAATGTAAATGAACCTGTTATACTTTGCTGATTTTAATTGATAGAAGGCCATAAAATATTTATTTTGGCAGAAACTATGAGGAAATGAAAGGCAATACAATGATAAAAACGATTCTCGGAATTGCAGTCCTTATCTTTTGTCTGATTACTCTGCCGTCAGCTGAAATAACCGCGTGCACCAGCCTTCTGGTGACAAAAGGGGCGTCCGCCGATGGCTCGGTGATGATTACTTACACCTGTGACGGTGAATTTCACCCGCATCTCGAATTTACTCCGGCCGCGGATCATAATCCCGGCGATTCCATTGAAATAACCAGTTGGGGTGGTAAAATCCTGGGCAAGGTCGCACAGGTTCCTCATACCTATTCCGTCGTTGGAATGATGAATGAGCATCAACTGGCCATCAGCGAAACCACTTTTGACGGACGGGAGGAACTGGAAAATAAGGACGGTCTTCTTGAATATTGGGACCTGATAAGTCTGGCCCTGCAACGTACCCGCACCGCCCGCGATGCCATTCATGTCATCGCCGATCTGGTCGACACCTACGGTTATCGTTCCACCGGCGAGACATTTTCCCTGGCTGATATTAATGAAGCTTGGATAATGGAAATGATCGGCCCCGGCCCCGCAGGAAAAGGGATGGAATGGGTCGCCCTGCGCATCCCCGATGGGTATATGGCCTCTCACGCCAACAAATCCCGTATTGCCGAATTCCCTCTTGATGATACTGCCAATTGCCTCTATTCCAAGAATGTTATCTCCTTTGCCGTCGAGAAAGGCTATTTTGAACCAAAATCAGGGGAACCTTTTCGCTATTGCGATGCCTATTGCCCGGACACTCCCCAAAATCGCCGCTATGCCGATACGCGGGTCTGGAGTATTTTCCGGCACGCCGCACCTTCTCAAAACTTCTCCTCAAACTATAATCGTTATATCAAAGGTTCCCAACCGTATCCTCTCTGGATTAAGCCTGATAAAAAATTATCGGTCGCCGATATTTTCGCCCTTATGCGCGATCACTATGAGGGAACCCCCCTCGACATGACCAAAGGAGTCGATGCCGGCCCGTTTGGCTCCACCCTTCGTTGCCGTCCCATGACATGGGTCGTGGATAGTGTCGAGTACGGTTGGGAGCGCTCCATTTCCACCCCGCAAACCGCCTTCTCTTTTGTTTCTCAGTCTCGGGCCAATTTGCCTGATGCCGTCGGCGGGGTCTTCTGGTATGGTCTCGATGATACTTATACTTCCTGCTACGTGCCCCTCTATTGCGGTATCAATTCCATTCCGTTGTCATACACCGTCGGGACTTTGAGGAAATTTTCGTGGGAATCGGCCTGGTGGATATTTAATCTTGTCGCCAACTACGCCCAGTTAAAATACTCATATATGATCCCTGAAATCCTGTCTGTTCAGAAAGAAATTGAAGGAAACTTCCTGTCAACACAATCCGAAATTGAAAAAACAGCCGTTGCCTTGGCCAAAAATGACCCCTACCTGATGACTCGCTACCTGACCGACTATTCCATTTCCCACGCTGAACAGGTCGTAAATCGTTGGCGGGAACTGGCTATGTACTTGATTGCGAAATATAACGATGGCTATGTTCAAGATTCCACCGGCCGAGCCCGCGAATTGGGATATCCCGATGATTGGCTTAAGGAAGTCGTCAAATCGCGCCCGAATCGATTCCAGCTCGTTCCGAAATAAGCGGTCGAGTCCCAAATAAAGCAGTCAATCCATTATTGGATTATTGCGGGTTATTTTTGGAAAAATGTACCCAATTTGAAATGCTCGAAAATTTAATATATAAAGTATAGGTTTAACTATTCAAAGCAACTTAATTATAAATATGGCATTATCTAATTTAAAATGATAAATGGTTTCGGAGACATTTCTTCGCATTTATAGATCTTTAAATTGACGAAAGCCATCCCGCCGGTATGGAATTATTAACCGGACAGAATGACATATAATTTTTGTGGAAAACCATTAGAGCTTCGCTTTTATTCGTAACGATATGTGTTTGACAAATTAACAAGCCTCGCTGCTTGAGGATGAAAATTGGCTTATTACGAAATAAAAGAATATATCCTGGGCATTAAAGCGCCAAAGAAAAGTCCTTCCCTCGACGACTATGGCGGTCACGACAAAGAAACGCTTCTAAAAATGTATCACACTATGGTTCTGGCCCGGCGCATTGAACTGGAGGAAAAAACACTCCTTAGAAAAGGTATTTCGAAATTCTTCATCGGTTGCGGCGGCAAGGAACTGATTGATGTCGTTGCCGCTCAGGCCTTGCGTCCGGACGATCCCTTTTTAGGGTACTATCGCAACAAGGCTTTTGACCTTTATCGTGGCGTTTCTATCAAAGAGAAGATTTTGGAAACGACCGGTGATCCCCGTTCGGCGGCGACCGGCGGAATGCTACAGCAGTCCCATTCTTCCTACCCTGAATTGGCCATCCTGCCGCAGGCCTCCCCGACCGGTTCACATGCCATGGAAGCGGCCGGATTGGGTGATGCCATCAAAAATCAGACCCCCATTAATGGTGATATTTCCGGTTTGCCGGGCGGGCGGTTCAAAAAAGATGCGGTCACCTTATGCTCCATCGGCGAAGGAGCCACCTCTTCTACGGAATTCGGACGAGCTGTTTTTTATGCCACTTTCAATAAGACGGCCAATATCTTCGCCATTTATAATTGCGGCTGGGCGATTGCAACCAGCGTTAAGGAGCAATTCCCCGATGGCAACCCCACATCCTGTTATATCGGAATGCAGAAATATGGCCTTTTGATAGAAGATTTTGACGGGACTGATATAAAGGAGTCAATCGTCAAATTCAAAGCAATGCTGGAACACTGCCGGGCTGGCCATGGCCCTGCAATTGCCAATATCAATGTTGTGCGACTGGAATCACATTCCGGCTCCGATGACCAGAGTCACTATATGGCTCCTCAGGAACAGCAATACCATATAGAAAACGACCCGTTGCGCAAAGTGGCCCGGGCCTTCATAGATGATGGCCTGTTCACAGCCGATGAATTAGTGGAATTGTTTGATAATATTGACAACGAGGTCAAAAAGGTCTCGGCCGAAGTCACTGCTGACATACGGCCCAAAACGACCTCTGATATTATGAATAAGATATTTAGTTACAACCAGGAGACCGCGCAGACAAGATGGAACAAATTAATCCGCGACAAGTCCGCGCTTCGCGCCGAAAAATACAAAGATTACCACAAAAAAGGATATTTCAGCACCGCAGCCCTGCCTGAAAACCAGCCCCCGATGATGATGCGCAAAGCCATTAATTACGCCCTCTTTGATATTTTTTTGCTAAGTGATGATGCTCTTATTTTCGGCGAAGATGTCGCTGATTTTCCCAGAGAGATGTTTGACAAAGGGGCTGAAATCACTGAAAAACTCAAAGGCAAAGGCGGAGTTTTCCTTGTTACGCAAAATCTTCAGCGGGCATTCGGCACGGAACGAGTTTTTAATACCCCTTTGGATGAAGCCGGGATACTGGGACGGGCGGTCGGGCATTCGTATCAGGGGCGGGTTCCTTTTCCCGAAATCCAGTTTATTGATTATATCAGTCCGGGATATCAGCAACTAAAAGATCGCATTGCCACTTCTTATCAGCGCTCCAATGCCAGAGTGAATTTGCCGATGGTTATCAGGACATCCTACGGGGGCTATAAGCAGGGTGCCGGAGCCATGTGGCATTCCGAGGCCAACCTTGGTGCCTTTATAAATATCCCCGGTCTGCATCTGGCTGTGCCGTCAAATGCCGCCGATGCCGCAGGATTGATGCGCACTGCTTTCGTTTGTGGTGACCCGGTCCTTTTCTGCGAAGCCGTTGCCCTGTACAACCGCCGCGATTGGGAAGGTTATAATATTTTGGCGCAGTACCCGCCCCTTGAACATCTTGTTCCTTTCGGAAAAGCCAGAGTATATAACGAACAGGCCAAAGATTTGGCCGTCATAAGTTATGGCATCACTCTGCCAATGGCTCTAAAAGCCGCTGATCTCCTCTTAGAAAATGAAATCAACGCTCGTGTCATTGATCTTCGAACCGTTAAACCGATTGATTGGCCGTGCCTTGATAAGGCCGTTAAGGACTGCTCTCGAGTCATGATAGTATCTGAAGATCGTTTCCATGGTGGTGTCGGCCCGACCATCGCGGCCTATATCTCCAATAATCTTTTTGACTACCTCGATGCTCCAATCCGCCTTTTAACAGCGCGCGATTGCCGTGTCGCCTATGGTCTGGATGGCGATGCCATTTGTCTCCCCCAGACCGGCGATTTAGTCAAAGCCGCTCGGGATTTGGCGGTGTATTAAGCCGCTCAACCATATGAACCCGATATCTGATCCCCACGTTCGGTTTGGCCGCGTAATAAAGGACTATTTAACGGCCTATCCCGAACCATTGACAGCGTTAAAGGGCGAATCATTGACCATTGTCAAGAAAGATGGCGAATGGCCCGGCTGGGTCTGGTGCTTGAAAGACAATGTCCGGGGTGGTTGGGTACCAGAAAAATATATCAAGGCAATTGGCGATCAAGGTTTCATGATTTGTGACTACGACGCCGCCGAATTATCCGTATCAATTGGCGAGTTGGTGACTATTTTGAAAGAGGAAAGCGGCTGGTTTTGGTGCCGCAATAAAGATGGCAAAGATGGTTGGGTGCCGATAAAACACATTTCAAGTGCTTGACACGCGCCCACTTGGCCCTTATTGGAAATTGCAGAATTTTATTAATAACTATTGACAGATATATTTATGCCGATATATTTGAAGTAACCAAATCGCTCCGAATTACAGTTTTTTTCAGGATTTAATCTTGTCAAAACTCAAATAGGAGACGAAAGCGCAATAGTGCGCAAGAACGCGTTTATCTTTTGTCGCGAGAGTGCTTGGAAAGAGAAATCGTCAGGGATAAACCAAATTTTCGGAGAAGTGAATGAATATCTACGTGGGCAATCTGCCGCGCGAGACGGAGGAAGGCGACCTCCGCGAGATGTTTGAAGCCTTTGGTCAGGTTTCCAGCATCAACCTGATTCGGGACAAATTCAGTGGCGAACTGAGAGGTTTCGGATTTGTGGAAATGGGTAGCAAAGAAGAAGGCATGGCGGCTATTGCCGGCCTTAACGGCAAAGAAATGCACGGCAATGTCCTCAATGTCAATGAGGCTCGTCCTCGCGGCGAAGGTGGCGGCGGCGGTGGCCGCGGTGGTTTCGGTGGCGGCGGTGGTCGTGGCGGTGGTGGTCGCGGCTTCGGCGGCGGCGGAAATCGCGGCGGCGGTGGTGGTGGCCGGCGCTTCTAAGCGTTTCAGTCACATAAGCAACAAAGGGATCGGCCCGTAGCCGATCCCTTTTTCATTTTCCATGCTTTCCCCGCTAAAATAAGCCGGGAATCAGTCGTGATGTCTTTCTGGCATAATCCGCGTATTCCTCCCCGAATTTCCGCCGAAGCGCAGTCTCCTCTACTTTTATTCTATATATGAAAGAAAATGTAATGGGAATAAAAATTATTGGCAGACTCACCCAATTTGAAAAATATATCCCCAATCCCAAAAAGGACAAAATGCTCCCGCTGTACGACGGATGTCTCACATATTTATATATGCCGCTCTTTATGATCCGATGATCCTTTGCTATCGCTACATTAACGGTAAAATATTTCCGTAACGTAAAAATCGCTATCCATCTTATTAATAACCCCATTAGAATTAATATAATTCCTAAATATGGAGCCGCTATCCTGGTCGCCTGAATCGCACCAATTCCACGGATTGCTATATAGACTCCGCCCGAAATTGCGAAAATAATGACCAGCCATAGGTAGCGCAGCGACGATTTATCATATTTGCCTGATTTTTCTTCTTTGGATCTTTTCAAAACTGCCAATAAAATTTCAGACGCAACCCATATAAATGAAATGATTGTAATCAGCGGAAAGTGCTTCATAAAAAAACCTTTCTCACTACTTTTTGGCCAGACCCAGGATTATTCCTAACGCCAACGACCAGACCGCCGCCAAGCCTATCTGGAATTCCTTAGGCAAACTGAATGTTATGGTATGGGCCGGAATCCAGAACCAGATTAATGTCCACCAGGCCGTGGTCAATCCCCCCATATTCCATTTCCACAAAATCAAATTATCTTCCAATCGATGAAAAAACATCATTTGTGGCCCGAAAAATATATTGGTCAGAACCGAGACCGCAAACCCGAAACCAACCCCGGTGGCCATAAAAGCCGGCAGAAAATTATGCTCCAGAAGCGCCCGCGTGAATCCGGTCATGCCGGTGAAACCATATTTTATGATGATACCCAGAACTGCCCAGGCCGCTATTTTACCCACAAGCTGCGGGAAACTGCATGGCATCGCCGGTCGTTTGCGGCGAAGGCTGAATGATATTATCTCCCCAAACGTTCCCAATATGGCAAATTGAACAGCCGCCGACAAAAGCGGATTATTTATGACCCAGTTGATATAGACCGACATAGCTTTTCCAAGAACCAGTTAATTTGAGTCTATTTTAGAATGTAATAAGCTGTTAAACAATAATAAAATATTTATGGAACTCTCCTTTGATTAATCGGTAAAATCGAAATTGAAGGATGTTGACATTCGTCCAATTTATTGTATTTTGTGCGGCTAAATAGGCTAAAATATTAAAATTATATGATTTCAGTCCGGAATCTGGTTAAATACTACGGCCCGACCCTGGCGGTTAATAATGTCTCCTTCGAAATTGAGAAGGGCACGGTGGTCGGTTTTCTCGGCCCCAACGGCGCCGGAAAAAGCACCACTGTTCGTATAATCACCTGCTATCTTTCCCCTACTTCGGGTTCAGTACAGGTCGAAAACCACGATGTCCTGACCGATTCCCTTGAAGTTCGCAAGCGTATCGGCTATCTCCCGGAAAATGCCCCCCTTTATTTGGATATGAATGTCGTCGATTACCTTAAATTTGTCCAAAAAATGCGAGTTCAGGAGTCATCCGAAAACGGCCGACGGATAAAAATTGTTGTCGAACGATGCGGCCTCGGAGATGTCCTTCACAAAAATATCGGCGAACTTTCCAAAGGATACCGGCAGCGCGTCGGCTTGGCACAGGCCCTGGTGCACAATCCCGATATTCTGATTTTGGATGAACCGACGGTCGGCCTGGATCCCAACCAGATTATTGAAATCCGGGACCTTATCAGGGAGTTGGGGCGGGAAAAAACTATTATTCTCTGCTCCCACATTCTTCCGGAGGTGGAAGCTACTTGCAACCGCGTGCTTATAATTAATGAGGGGAAAATAGTCGCCGACGGCACCCCTGCGGAATTGCAGGCCTCCTTCGAAGGTAAAACAAGGATTTCCATTCAAATCAAAGTTAATGTCGATTCCTTCCGTGACCATATTGCACAATTGAACGGCATTGATCGCGTCCTGTCCAGCCGGCCTCTGGGTGAAAATCTATTGGAAATCGAAATCGAAGCGGTCAAAGGCTTTGATCCGAGAGAAAATATCTTCAACCTTTGCAAGGCCGATAATGCTGTCCTTCTGGAGATGAAACGGGAGGAGACTTCGCTCGAAGATATTTTCCGCAAATTGACCCGAAAGGAAGAGTGAAATGCAACAAGTGCTAGCGCTCGCCAGAAAGGAATTTCGCTCTTATTTCGATTCGCCGGTTGCCTATGTCGTCATTACTCTCTTTTTATTGATTGCCGGATGGCAATTCTCCACTTCCCTGTTTTTGAGCAACTCCCCCGACCTGAGAACTCTCTTCAGCATTGTCCGCTTCATATTGCTGTTTTTTATTCCGGCGGTTTCCATGCGCCTAATTTCCGAAGAAAAAAGGCTGGGTACGATAGAACTTTTATTGACCCTTCCGATAAAAGAATGGCAATTGGTGCTCGGCAAATATCTGGCCGCCTATTTACTGATTATCATCACCATTCTTCTGACGCTGATACATTACATTACGATTGCTAGTTTGGGACAGCCCGATCTGGGCGCCACTTTCGGCGGCTACCTCGGCCTGATTTTGATCGTCGGCGTCTATCTCTCCATTGGTATATTTACATCAAGTCTGAGCCAGAACCAGATCGTGGCCTTCATTGTTGCGTTCGTCATTATCTTTGCCCTCTTCTTATTGGATAAAGTGGTCATGTTCTTCCCCGGCTTTTTGGCCAGCGTCTTTGAATATTTATCGATTGATTATCATTTCAATAATATTGCCCGCGGCGTCATCGATAGTCGGGATATCATCTATTATCTGTCCCTGATATTTTTCTTTCTGTTTTTGACCGTCCAGACTCTTGAAAGCAGGAAATGGAAATGAAATTGAGCGCCTCGAAAGTCATCAAGACCAGATCCAATGCCATCATGCTGATTGTCATCATTGCGGCCATCCTTCTGGTCGTCAATTTAATTTCCATTAATTTCTTCTCACGGGTCGATCTGACTGATAATAAAATTTACTCCCTTTCCCAGACTTCCAAGGATCTTGTGGGCTCCTTAACCGACCGGCTCAATATCAAGGTCTATTTTACCGAAGATTTGCCGGCGCCTCATAACAACGACGCCCGCTATCTGAAGGATCTGCTTGACGATTATAAGGCGTATTCGCACGGTTATTTGCATTATGAATTTATTGATCCGGCCAAGACCGATAAGGAGCAGGAGGTGCAGGGGTATCGCATTCCCGCTCTGCAATTCAATGTCTTTCGCAATGATAAAACCGAATTTATAAAAGGATACAAGGGCCTGGTCCTGCTTTATGGTGATAAACAGGAAGTTCTTCCCTTCATAGAAAACACCAACAACCTCGAATATAACCTCTCCAGTTCCATAAAGAGACTTGTCTCCAAAGAAATGCCTTCGGTTGCCTTTTCTACCGGCCACGATGAACCAAGCCTTTCCAAAGGACTGCAATGGGCTTATCAACTCCTGCAAAAGGAATATAAAGTCCAATTTTTAAATCTTAAGGATCAGAAATTTGTTCCTGCCGATATCAGTGTCTTATTTATAATTTCCCCCAAACAACCGTTCTCCGAATATGAGCAGTATTTAATCGACCAGTTTATTATGCGCGGGGGACGGGTCGTATTCCTGCTGGATAAATTCAATATCGACCTGAATCAGGCCGTCGCTACGCCGCTGAATACCGGGCTTGATTCTTTGATGCACCATTACGGTTTTGGCATAAAAGACAGTCTTGTTATTGACGCGCAATGCAATATGATACCGGTGATGAGGCAGATGGGCCAGTACCAGATGCAGAGCATTGTCAAATACCCCTTGTTCATCGCCATTTCCGATTTTAATCCTGATATCACAATTGTGAAGGATTTCAAATCGCTCGGCATGGCCTTCATCAGCCCCATTGACCTTTCCCTGCCGCTCCCGGCCGGCGAAAACCGCGAAATTCTTTTCTCATCTTCGGAACATTCCGGGCTGCTCGGCTATCCCGCCGATATCACCCCGGAACGGAAATTCCTGGCCGGCGATTTCAATCGCTCCAAATTGCCTCTGGGTGTGGTAGTGAGCGGGGCCCTTCGGAGTTATTTCGAAAATCGCTCCATACCGCCCTATCATGGAAGCGATACCCTCAATACTACCCGGCCACCGGAACCGATTTATTCCACTAATGATGCCAGAATAATCGCCATCGGCAACGGCACTTTTATCGATGATGACAATCGCAGCAACCAAACCGGCTTTGCCCTCTTGCTGAATATTGCCGATTGGATGACTCAGGATAAGGGCTTGATTGCCATCCGTTCCAAGCAGGTGGGGGCGCGTATTCTTGAGGAGACCTCCGACAGCACCAAAAAGATCGTAAAATATCTCAATATGTTCCTCATGCCTCTGATCGTCATTATTTTCGGTCTGATCAGATGGCAATTTAAACGGGCGCGGCGCCGCACGGTGATACCATGAAAAGAATACTTATTCCCGCCGTTATTCTGGTTGTCATTGTGGGCATATGGCTGGTGCAAAGCCGAATGGAATCGAAAAGCATTGCCCCCAAAACCGTGCCACATTTCCTGCAAATCAATCTTTCTGAAATCAATCATATTGACGTGCGTACGACCGCCGATACTCTGACCTTTCGCTTAACCGATAGCAAATGGATTCTTGATGGCACTCCGCCGCGCGTGACCGACAGTAATGCCGTCGAAACCATGATTAGTGCCGTAGCAAATTTGAAGGTCGGCAATGTCATTTCCGAAAACCCAGAGCGCCAGAGAGAATTTTTGGTCGATACCACCGCCGGCAACTTCGTTCAATTTTACAATGGCGATAAGCTTCTCGGATCGCTTTTTATCGGTAAAATGTCACCCGATTTTGCCCACACCTATATCCGTAAACCGGGCTCAAAGCAGGTTTATCTGGCTGAGGGGATGCTGACTTATATTTTCAACCGCAAACACAACCAATGGCTCAATCGCACCATCTTCACCCTGAATCCGGACAGCGTCAAATCGGTCGAATTCATTTACGCCGACAATACCTTTCATATTTCCAAATCCGCATCTCAATGGTATGTCGCCAAAAAACCGTACCGCGATTCTCTGCAAGCCGACTCCTTGAAAGTGGAAAATTTCTTGGTTCAATTTTGCCGCCTGAAGGCCTCCGATTTTGCCGGGTCCGCCGATTCGGGCCTTGTCCAGTTTAATCCTCCTGATTTGACTATTAATATAAATATGCATAATGGCACCGCCCGCACCGTGGAATTCTCTCCTATCGGCGAAAAATCACCTCGGGCCTACTGCCGCCTTCCCGGATTTGCCGATACCTACGTCATTCCGCCGTCGCTGTATGATAATTTCCGCAAGGAATTTTCCTCCTTTCTGCCGTAATTCGACTCCTTTATTTTCATTGACCGCCACTTTCGCATTTGCTATAATTATTATAAATCAAATAGCGAGGAGGAAGGGTTATGGCGACTTTCATTATGGCTATGACAATCAATCCCAGCGCCAAAAAAATGCACGCCGATCTGTCCAATCAGGTGAACAATTCGCTCGAAGTTTTTGCCCTGAATAATATCAGGCTGACCAGCCTTTTTGCCACTTTAGGGCGCTACGATTATCTGGCGATATTCGAGGCCCTCGATCAAACGGTCGCCTTTCGGGTCGCCTCGATGATTAACAGCAAAGGGATTCTGGAAACCGAAACCTGGCCGGTCATTCCGTACGACGAATTCTCGAGACTTATTCTCTGATGCCATCGGCCGGCAAACGCACTTGCTCCGAGAATATCGGTCATCCATGGAACCAAAAGACAGTTACATTCTGGCCCGTTGTTGCTCGCCTCAGGACGGCGACTCTTTGACCGGATATTACAGCCACGATAATATTATCAAGGTTCATAAATCGGACTGCCCCAATTTGTCCGGGGCCGACCCCGAAAGTCTTATCACTCTGGTCTGGACCGATATAATGCAGAGCGGCGATTCTCGGCCCGACAAAGATTACTCACTTCTTGATGAGATCGACTTCCGCATACTGGCGCATCACCAAAAGATGGGCATTGATTATTCCCTGGCGGTCGCGGCTATTTTGAACCTTGATGGCAAAACCGTCTTTGACCGACATCGCCGTCTGCGCCAAATGGCTCTTCTGGAGCGGGTGCAACCGGTCATGGTGCAGTACCGCAAAAATATCGTCAATAATAAATGGATCAAACACCGCAACCACACCTACTACGACCTGACCAGCAAGGGGCGCAATTACCTGAAATATCATGCCAATAACACGTAGGGGCAACCCTTGCGGTTGCCCTTGATTGCCCTCAAATCACCCGGTACTTCTTCCCGATTTTGGTGAATGCCTCCAGCGCCCGGTCCAGATGCTCCCGCGTATGCGCCGCCGATATCTGCACCCGGATTCGGGAGTTTCCTTTGGGTACCACCGGATAGAAAAATCCGACCACATAAATCCCCTCTTCATACAATTCGCGCGGAATTTTCTGCGCCAGTTCCACATCATTGTTGAATTTCCGGAACAGAATCGGTATGATCGGGTGGGTCCCTTCGACAATATCAAATCCCCGTCTCGTTATTTCTTCCCGGAAATAACGGGTATTCTCCATTAGCCGCTCCCGCAAGTCATTGCTTTTGTCCAGCAAATCGAAAGCCGCAATTCCGGCCGCCACCAGCGCCGGCGGCAATGAATTGGAAAATATATAAGGCCGCGATTTCTGTCTCAATAATTCAATCACTTCTTTTCGTCCGGTGGTGAATCCGCCCGATGCTCCCCCCAGCGCTTTGCCCAGCGTTGATGTGATTATCTCCACTCGTCCCAGAACACCGCAATGCTCCACCGCGCCCCGTCCCGTCTTTCCCAGAATTCCGGTGGCATGGGAATCGTCAACCATCACCATCGCGCAGTAATAATTGGATAAATCGACAATCTCCACCAGTTTGGCGATATCACCGTCCATCGAGAAAACCCCGTCGGTGACAATTATTATATTTCTCACCGGCGTCGGCTCTTTATCCAAACCCGTCCCTTCCCATACATCCACCCCTTCCCGCACCCTCTTGAGCATTCTCTCCAGCGACTGCATATCGCCGTGGTCATAGATATACCGCTTGGCCTTGCAAAGACGGATCCCGTCGATAATACTGGCATGGTTCAGCGAATCGGTGATTATGGCATCTTCCGGTCCCAGCAGGGACTCGAATAATCCGCCATTGGCGTCGAAACAGGAAGAATATAGAATGGTATCTTCGGTGCGATAGAACTCGGTAATCTTTTTCTCCAGCGTTTTATGAAGATCCTGGGTGCCGCAGATAAAACGCACCGACGATAACCCGAAGCCGTATTTATCGAGCGCCTCGTGGGCGGCCCGGATTAAATCGGGATGATTCGCG
>CALMKK010000032.1 GCA_937867135.1 uncultured candidate division Zixibacteria bacterium | reverse complement strand
CCGATATGGCGCGACAAATGATCGTTGTAAGAATCAAGCCAATCTTCAAGAGTCATTTTTCCCCGTTCGGGGTGCATATAGGTATGGGTCCAGGACACTTCCCCGATTGATTTGAGAAGGCGAAAAGTGGTCGAATGTAAAAATTTAAATAATTGGATATTTTCGCCCGTGTCCTGCCTATCGTAGTTAAGGGCGGCGGTCCATTTTTCCTGATCATAGGGAAGGATGGTAATACCGGGCTGGGCAATGGCGAAGCGGCAGCGGATGAACCCGTGGACCTCGCTGTCGACAATATGTATAATTATTTCGTGGATGCTCCATTTGTCCGGGGCGGCTTTCCAATTCCGGGCCTCTTTGGGAATATCGTTCAGAACATTGCTTAATTCATCGAATCCACGACCGTATTGCTCAAGTTTGGAGGAAATTGCGGATGACGGCATTTATTATTCCTTTCGATTTGTAATATTGTATAGCGACTATACGAAGGAAAAAGGGTAATGTTTTATTTGCCCGATGAGAGCGGCGGGGTATCGGCGGAGCGGATACCGACCGCAATTTCGGGAAGGATTCCTTTTTTATGATATATCGGGCGAATCAATTTTCGCATTGCGGGCAAGTTGCGGGCGAAAATCAATGCTCCCAGGATACAGAAAAGGCCGCCGATAAGTAAAGTATAAGGAGCGCCGATTTTCCCCGCCGCCGCTCCGGCCCAAAGGCTTCCCAGCGGTGCCATTCCCATGAAGGCCATGGCATACTGGCTCATAAGTCGGCCCCGCTTATCATCATCGACGATTGTCTGCAAAAGAGTATTGCTTGAGGCCATATTAACCATCATCCCGAAACCGATCGGCATCATCAATAATATTGACAGCCAGAAATTCGTGGATAAACAGAAAAGAATCAAACCTCCTCCCAAAATTCCGGCCGCGATCGAAATCCATTTTCCCAAACCGACCACGCTCTTACGGGCGGCCAAAAACAAGGCGCCTGAAAGCGCGCCGACACCGGTGGCGCCCATCAGAAACCCAAGGGTATTGGGACCGCCATGAAGAATATCGCGCGCGAAAATCGGCAGAAGAACGACATAAGGCATGCCCATAAGGTTGGTCAGGGCCACCATCAGAAGTATCGAGCGCAAGGGAGGAAACCCAAAGGTGTAGGCAAAACCTTCCTTGAGACCTTTTAGCATATTATGGGTCTGTGGCTTGATGTGAGAAGGCTTTAGTTTCATCATCAATAAGGCGACAATCACGGCTCCGAAACTTATGCCGTTGATAAGAAAACAGACCCCTTCACCCACCATGGCGATCAGGATTCCGGCGATCGACGGGCCAATCAATCTGGCGCCGTTAAAAATGGAAGAATTAAGGGCGATGGCATTACCCAAGTCTTCTTTCTTGTCAATCATTTCTACCACCAATGATTGGCGGGCGGTAATTTCAAAGGCATTGACAAGTCCGAGGAATATGCTCAGGACAATTATCTCCCAAATCGTAATCATATTGGCCAAAACCAAAAAAGCCAGTACAAGGGCCTGTATCATAGATAATACCTGGGCCGCTATAACCAGTTTCAGTCGATTCATACGGTCCGCCAACACTCCGGCCACCGGCGCCATTAGAAAGGTCGGTATTTGTCCGGTAAAACCGACCAGTCCCAAAAGAAAAGGGGAATCGGTCAGGCGATAGACCAGCCAGCTGAGGGCAATCCGCTGCATCCAGGTGCCGATCAATGAGATGCCCTGGCCTCCAAAAAAGAGCCTATAATTGCGGGAGTTGAGGGCCCTAAGGATATACCTCAGACTTACCGAATCATTGCTTTTATTTGGGGATGAAGTCATTGTATATCAGGATTAGAATGGCGAGTTTCCTGGACCGCAGAATTTTAATCTTCCAACATAACCATATGCCAACAATATATATATTCGACCCGAGCAAGAAAAGAGGCAAATTGGATTATCGTCAACTATTCCGAGCTATTAATTAATCTATTTCTAATAGATTTCTAACAGAAATTGGATAACAATTTTACGGAAAAGACGGTTTCATGAAGGGAATTGGATCTTGCCGATCGGCAGGCAGGCCAATTTATTTTGTTGAAAGATGAATAAATCTTTGTAAATTTAAAGGTGCAAGGCAATGCGCCGGGCAAGGAAAAAATGTCTAAAGAGAAAATTCTGATTGTAGACGACGAGGAAGATATCCTCGAACTGCTGAAATATAACCTTCAAAAAGAAGGCTATCAGGTGACTGCGGCCACATCGGGAGAGAATGCCTTGACCCTGGCGCGCTCCCAGATGCCGGCACTAATTGTTCTTGATTTGATGCTACCCGGCATTGATGGGCTTGAAGTTTGTAAAATTATCAAGAATGATACTAAAACTCTCAATATTCCAATAATTATGTTAACCGCCAAGGGAGAGGAAGCGGATGTCGTAACCGGCCTGGAATTGGGAGCCGACGATTATATTGCCAAGCCCTTCAGCCCGAAAGTCCTGATTGCGCGCATCAGAAATGTTTTGCGACGAAAGAAAAAAGGGACAGCCGAAACGACGGCAGTTCTCAAAATTTATGACATTACGATCCATCCGGGACGTCACGAGGTTCTGGTCAAAAACGATAAAGTCGATTTGACCCCGACCGAATTCGGTATTTTGCATTATCTGGCGCGTCGCCCGGGATGGGTTTTTTCCCGATACGATATAGTCAACGGTGTTCGGGGGGAAGACGCCATCGTTACCGATCGGTCGGTCGATGTCCAGATTGTCGGGCTTCGCAAGAAATTGGGTCGAGCCGGAGATTATATCGAAACAGTTCGGGGTGTCGGATACCGATTCAAGGAATTATAAGGAATACGAATGCCCAAAAAACGAATCATTTGGCACCTCTATCCGACCTATTTAATCCTGACTATCATTACTCTTGTGGCCGTTTCCTGGTATGGTACCAGCGGACTTAAAGAACTGGCTCTGGAGCAGACCACAGCCGACCTAAAATCGCGAGTTGCCCTGGTTGAACCTGAATTAATAAAACCGATAATCAATGGCGAAGCGGCGCGTGTCGATTCGCTCTGCAAAAGTATGGGAATCGCCTCATCGACCAGAATCACGGTTATCCTTAAGGACGGAAAAGTAATCGGTGATTCCGAAAACGACCCGGTCCGGATGGAAAATCATAAAAATCGCCCCGAAGTCCTGGCGGTTTTCTCCAGTCAGGAAGGTCTTAATACCCGCTATAGCAATACTCTTCACTTAAACATGGTTTATCTGGCAATGCCGGTCATCGCCGAAAATGAGATAATGGCGGTTATTCGGGTTTCCGTCCCTTTGATGTCTCTGGAAAAGATAGTCGGCCCTATCCGGACAAAAATAATTCTATTCGGAATTGTCGTTATGGTTCTTATGGCGGCCGCGAGTCTCTATATCGCGCGTCGCATTGCGCGTCCGATTGAAATTCTTCAACAGGGTGCGGAAAGATATGCACGGGGCGAGTTGAATCATAAATTATCGATTTCAGAAGACGACGAATTGGGAGAACTGGCGGCGGCTATGAATAAGATGGCGTCCACTCTCAACGAAAGAATCGAGACCATTACACGCCAGAGAAATGAACGGGAGGCGATATTGGCCAGTATGGTTGAAGGGGTCATTGCCGTCGATGATGATGAGAGGATTCTCAGTCTCAATCTGGCCGCGGCCCGATTAGCGGCGGTTGAGCCTTCGCTTGTAGCCGGGAAGACAATTCAGGAAGCGATTCGAATTCCGTCCATGCAAAAATTCATCTCGAAGTCTCTTGAAAGCTCCGGGCCGACCGAAGGTGAGATTGTGATAACTTCCGGCGGAGAAAAGAATATCAAAATGCAGGGAATGCCGCTCATGGATTCGCAAGGAAGATGTATCGGCGCTCTCATCGTATTGAATGATGTGACACGGATCAAAAAATTGGAGAATCTGCGGAGGGATTTTGTCGCCAATGTCTCCCATGAACTGAAAACACCAATCACCAGCATCAAAGGTTTTATGGAAACCTTGCTCGATGGCGCCTTAAAATCACCCGAAGATACCGAAAAATTTCTTAAGATAATCCAAAGGCAGGTCGATCGCCTGAATAATATTATTCAGGATATCCTGACGCTTTCATATATAGATAAAGAGACGGAAGAGGAGCGGATACCGCTTGAAATTTCCCCCATAAATGAAGTCCTGAAAAACAGCATTGATTCCATAAACTCCAAAGCCTCGTTACGTAATATAAAAATCAATCTTGATTGCGATGAGCATTTAGCCGGCAACATCAATCCGGCCCTTCTGGAGCAGGCCGTGGTCAATCTAATCGATAATGCGGTCAACTATAGTGAAGCGGGGACGGTGATTGAAATCACCGCCGCGGCCGAAGATGGGAGAGTCAAAATTTCGGTACGGGATCACGGTTCCGGAATTGAAAGGGAGCATCTGCCCCGAATTTTTGAACGGTTTTACAGGGTCGATAAGGCGCGGAGCCGAGCGGTAGGTGGAACCGGCCTGGGATTAGCCATTGTCAAACACATTATTCTGGCTCATGGTGGCACAATCAATGTTGAATCAACCCCGGGTGCGGGAAGCATCTTTACCATTATTTTACCAAGACAATGAAGCAGTTATTAACATTTTGACGTCTAATATGCTGATGGTAAAGTGGTTAACTTAGTCGATGCCGAATTTAAATTTAATAATCAAGAAATAGATTTTTAACATCGTCCTAACAATTTCCTAACAGGTTCGCGGTTAAATGGCAAAGATGGATGTGAGAAAGAAATGAAGAATTTTGTCAATTTAACATCAACTTTAAAACAAGGAGCAAATGTGGGAGACAAGATGCTCAAACAATTTGTAGTATCAGCTCTGATGATGCTGACCGTCATTGCGACCGCAAGTTTTGCGGCGGAAACCAAAGTTGAAGGGCGTATTTACAGCAATTGGACATTGAATACGACTGACGGGGCCGATAATTATAACAATTTTGATCTTGGACGCAGTTATGTAACAGTCAAGTCAAAACTATCCGATTATACCAATGTTGTTATCACTATGGACCTCAGATCGATTGACGGCTATAAAGGTTACACCATGATATTAAAGAACGGCTATGCCGCTTGGAAACCGAAATTTGCCGACAATTATTTGACGTTCACATTGGGATTGCAGCCGACGAAGTATCTTGATGCCGTAGACAATCTTTTTTGGGGCCGACGCTATGTGCTCAATTCAACGGGCGATCTGAATAACTTCCTGACCACCGCTGATCTCGGTGTTACCATTAACACTGATCTGGGCAAAAAGGGTGCCTATGGATCGGCCGGATTGGCGATCTTAAATGGAACCAAGTATTCCGATGTTATAGAGAAAAACAAGCAAAAAGACATTAATCCATATTTAATATTCAATCCGTTCCCGAATAATGCCGATTTCAGCAAGTCGGTTGTGGCGGCCCAGTTTTATTCCGGAACTCAGAATATAGCCTTCGGCGATTCTCTCAATGCCGGAGATTATAAGAATCAAATTGCGTCAATAGGCGTCGAGTTACCCTATAAGAAAATCTTCAATGTCGGCTGCGATCTGAACTGGCAGACATTGGGCCAGGGTGCGGGACAAGATGATTTGAAAAAGAGCGCCCTGTCCGGTTTCGGAACGATATATTTGGAACCGCTGGTTGGGGCATCCTCCTATCTGCGGACCCTTGATTTATTCGGGCGGGTGGACAAATATGATCCGAACACCAATATTGATAAGGATGCCAGCACTATGATAATCGCCGGTGTGGAGTGTGTTCCTGTCAAAGGGGTCGCGGCCAGTATTAATTATCGTTCAACCGACTTTCAGGCTGATAATGTAAAAACCACGAGCGGAATTTATTTTAATAGCGAGTTTAAGTTTTAAAGGAGGAAAAAAATGCGAAAGGTAACAATTCTTACTATCGCTTTGGCATTGTTGTTTGGTCTGGCATTTGCTGGTTCCACTATAACGGTTAAAGGTTCGGATACTCTGGTCCGGCTCGGACAGCGCTGGGCCGAAGAATATATGAAGAAGAATCCCGGAACGATAATTCAGGTTTCCGGCGGCGGTTCGGGAACCGGTATTGCCGCCCTTATTAACGGCGGAACCGATGTCTGCGAAGCTTCCCGCGATATGAAAGAGCAGGAGTATAAGATAGCGGAATCGAAAGGAATCAAGCCGTTTCGCGTCTCGGTCGCTCTCGACGGTATCGCGGTTTTTCTAAATGAAGCGAATCCGGTCAATGAATTTACGGTTGACCAGTTGAAAGGAATTTATACCGGCGCCATAACCAACTGGAAAGAAGTCGGTGGGTCGGATCATATAATTATTCTATATGGCCGCGAAAATAATTCCGGAACCTATGCCTTCTTTAAAGAGCATATTCTTAAAGAGGAAGATTATGCCGAACGGACGCAAACTCTTCCGGGAACGGCGGCCGTGGTAAATGCCGTGGCCAAAGATAAATTTGGGATCGGTTACGGCGGCATCGCCTGGGCGACCGGTGTGAAAGATGCCGCCATCAAGAAAACCGACAGCTCGATGGCCGTCAAGCCGTCGGTTGAGACCGTTGTCAACGGGACCTATCCGATTTCCCGCGAACTGTACTGGTTTTTCAACGGCACGCCGACCGGGGAAATGAAAAAATTGCTTAATTGGGCGCTTTCAGATGAAGGGCAGAAGGTCGCCAAGGATATTGATTATGTCCCGCTACCCAAAGAGATGGCCGAAAAGAATATGATTAAATGACAGAAGACTGATACCCTCCTCTCTGTCCAATGAGCGGGCGGGGGCAACCCTGCCCGCCTGAATTTTTAGGGAGCAATGGTACAATATAAATTTAAGCCCAAATCCAGGATTCGGGAATTTCTGGGAGAAAAATTAATCGCCCTTAATGCTCTGGCGGCGGTAATAGGGATTCTCCTTATTTTCATTTTTATTTTTAAGGAAGCCCTCCCGATATTTACGTCATCGGAAGTTCGGCAAGAAGCCGGTATCGGGAAGATGCTTTTCAAGCAGGAATTTTATAAGGGCCGGGAGCCGAAATGGTCATGGCAGCCCAACTCCGATGTTCCCAAATATTCCTTGTATCCTTTATTTCTCGGCACGCTGAAGGCGGCCATCGTGGCGATGTTGTTTGCGGTCCCCTTGGGCGTTGGGGCAGCCATATATTCATCGGAATTTGCACCCAGACGGGCCAGAGAAATTATTAAACCGGTCATTGAACTGCTGGCCGGGATACCGTCGGTGGTGCTAGGTTTTTTTGCTTTAATAGTGCTGGCGACAATCCTTCAAAATACCTTGGGATTGACCTATCGCCTTAATGCTCTCAATGCCGGTATTGCTCTCGGTATCACGGTTATTCCGGTGATTTATACGGTTGCGGAAGACGCCATGACCGCCGTGCCGCGGTCGCTGCGGGATGCCGCTATCGCGCTGGGGGCCAATCCCTGGCAAGTCTCTATTTCGATGGTGCTTCCGGCGGCGCTGCCGGGAATTGCGGCTGGAGTCATTTTGGGGTTCGGGCGGGCCATCGGTGAGACCATGATTGTTTTGATGGCTTCCGGTAATGCCGCAATTGTTTCAGGAAGTTTTGTCGATTCGATTCGCACCTTTTCCGCCACTATTGCGGCCGAAATGGCCGAAGTGGTTTTTGGCAGTCCGCATTATAATGTCCTGTTTTTCATTGGCACCCTGCTTTTTATTTTTACCTTTATGATTAATCTGGGCGGCGATTTTGTTTTAATGAGACTTCGCGAAAAAATTCAAGGGAGAACCAAATGAACGCCGGTCCTCAAATTGATCTAAGTCCGGTCGATTCGCCGATGCTCCCTTTCCAGTTCAAGGCAAAATCGCGCGGCCTGATACCCAAGGGCCTGACCTTGGCGGCGGTATTGATCATTGTGCTTATGCTTTTCATAATACTCTTCAATATTTTTCTCGGCGGCATTGGGGTCATCAGTTGGGATTTCCTGACACAGCCGCCTGAAAATGGAATGGAATCGGGAGGAATCTTTCCCGCCATTTTCGGGACAGTGGCTCTGGTTTTCTTGATGGTGTTGGCCGTAATTCCGGTGGGAGTCCTCACGGCTATTTATCTGCAGGAATTTACTCATCCCGATTCGATATTGACCCGCATGATTCGAGTGGCTGTTAATAATCTGGCGGGAGTGCCGTCAATTGTATTCGGTCTCTTCGGCCTGGGCTTTTTTGTCGGCTTCATTGGTACCGGGATTGATTCGATTTTTTATCACAGCGGCCGGCCGGTCTGGGGTCAACCGGCGATTATCTGGGCCTCTTTGACTTTATCATTGATGGCCCTGCCGGTGGTGATTGTATCCACCGAAGAGGCTTTGCGGGCCATTCCGCGCGAATTAAAGGAGGCCAGTTATGCTCTGGGCGCCACCAAATTGCAAACCATCATTCGGGTAATTGTCCCTCAGGCGTTGCCAGGGATTTTTACCGGGGCCATTTTGGGGGTCAGCCGGGGTGCGGGGGAAGTCGCTCCCATTATGTTTACCGGAGCCGCCTATTATCTGCCGCATCTTCCGACCAAATTAACCGATCAATTTATGGTTCTCGGATATCATATATATGTAATGGCGACGCAATCTCCGAATATCGATGCGACCAAACCGATTCTTTACGGAACCGTATTGGTTCTGCTGGTTTTAACTATTCTCTTGAATTCTGTGGCGATTTTAATGCGTTCCAGAATTAGATCGAGGCGCGTAAATGTCTGATGAAACCACTCAGACCGACTTGGAAGGTCAAACAGAATTAAAGATTCATCCGGATTTACCGGATTCTCCAAAGGATAAGGGACCGCGGATGAAAATGCTGGTTCGGAATCTGAATTTCTTTTACGGTAGTTCGCAGGCTCTTTTTAATATATCGATGGATATACAGGAGCATCGCGTAACGGCCCTAATCGGGCCATCCGGTTGCGGGAAATCGACTTTTCTTCGGTCCCTCAATCGAATGAATGACACTATCCCCGGAACCCGTATTGAAGGCGAAATAAAACTGGATGATATTAATATTTATCGCGATGTGCGCGATGTCTCAACCATCCGAACCCGGGTCGGCATGGTTTTTCAGAAATCGAATCCCTTTCCCAAATCGATTTTTGATAATGTGGCCTATGGCCTTCGGGTAAATGGCATAAAAGATCGGGATATCGTGAATGATGCGGTGGAAGACGCCCTGAAAAGGTCCTTTCTTTGGGACGAGGTGAAAGATAAACTCGAAACGAGCGCTTATATGCTGTCCGGGGGGCAGCAACAACGGCTTTGTATCGCCCGGGCTTTGGCGGTTCGCCCCGAGGTTTTGTTGATGGATGAACCGGCCTCGGCCCTGGACCCGATTTCGACAACTAAAATTGAGGACTTGATCGGCGAATTGAGAAAGAATTATACTATTGTAATAGTAACCCATAATATGCAACAGGCGGCCCGAATTTCCGATTTTACGGGATTTTTTTATGAGGGATATCTGGTCGAATTCGGCGCCACGCAGGGTATTTTTACCAAACCGAAATTGAAAAAGACCGAAGACTATATTACCGGCCGATTCGGATGAGAAAGTGAGATCAAATGGCTAAGCATTTGCAAAGAGAGATAGATAAACTCAAAAAGAAAATACTGGCTTTAAGCGCAGTGGTCGAGGAAAGCGTGCAACAGGCCGTAAAATCGATTTCCACCCGGGATCTGAAATTGGCCAATAATCTGATAGAAAAGGATCAGGAAATAGATCAGATGGAAGTCGATGTCGAAGAAGAATGCCTTAAAATATTGGCTCTTGATCAACCGGTGGCGATTGATTTGCGCTTTATAATTGCCGTTCTAAAAATCAACAACGATCTGGAGCGAATCGGCGATCTGGCGGCCAATATCGCCGAGCGGGCCGCTTTTTTGGCGACCAGAGAGAAGGTCGATATCCCGTTCGATTTTCCCGGTATGTCGCAATTATCGGAGGCAATGTTGCGGAAAAGTCTCGATGCGCTTGTCAATCTCGACGCCAAATTGGCTTTTGAAGTCATCAATTCCGATGATGCCGTCGATCAAATGCATCGCGAGATGTACTCACGGATACAGGAAGAAATAATTAAAAAGCCGGATAAACTTGATTGTCTTATAAATCTTCTGGCCGTATCGCGGCAACTGGAGCGGATCGCCGACCATGCCACCAATATTGCCGAAGATGTAATTTATATGATTGAAGGGGAGATTGTGCGCCATCAGGCCGAAGGAATATATAATTCGGAGAAAAGGGCCGGGGAGTAGAACCTTGCCCTATGATAACCGCTCATTATCTTTGAAACGGGCGTTCAATTCGAGCAAAATATTTTCGATATTCAGGCTTTTCTGTTTGACCAGTTCGCCCAGCGTCCCCCAAACCGGCTCTCCGCAAACGACACAAATTACCCCCCGTTCCATCAGGAATTTATTTATCCCATCGTATTTCTTCAGCAAATCCTCGATATAATCTTCGGCCGTTATCATTTTTCTTGTCCATCCGTTTTTACAAGGAGAAGGGGAATTCCGGCTCGGCCCGTGATGCGACGCGCGACACTTCCTTCCAAAAGGGCATTAATCCCGGCGCGGCCATGACCGGACATAATAAGCAAATCGGCGTCAAATTTTGCCGCAAAGTCAAGGATTTCGGCCACCGTATCGCCCCGCAAAACTTCGGTCGTGACATTCATATCCGATTGCCGGCATCTTTCGGTTACCATGGCCAGATAATCATGTCCGCCATGAACAGCAAGTTCCAGCATGGCTCTGGCGGCCGACGGGAGGAATCTTCCGGCGGCGGCGTTTTCACCGCTCATTTTCGCCACCGTGGGGATGACAATCACGAGATGCATATGAGCGTCAAAAGCGCGGGCAATCGGCACCGCTTCGTTGAGAGCCGGTTCATACCGGTGGTTGCCATCGAGAGGGACCAGAATCTTCCTGGGATTGAATTCCGGCGTGATTTCATTCAAGGCCGGTGGAATCAGCAGGATGGGCCAGGTTCCGCGCTGTAATACCTGCTGGGCGATACTGCCGTACAACAAATCTCTCAGCCCGCCCCGGCCATGAGTGCACATGATGACAAGGCTCGGATTCATTTCCGCGGCATGATCGACAATGCTTCTGGCGACATCGCCCTCTTTGTTGGGATGAACATGAATTTTAACCGATATCTTCTGAAGTCGCATTCTTTCCGCGATTTCCTCCAGATATTTCTGCGCTTCGGCGACATCGGTCAGATGCTTCGCTCCATGCACGGTGGCGGGAGCGTTTTTCTCAATGACATGCAATAGGATGATTCCGGCGTTCCGCTTCCGGGCCAGGACCATGGCCGCCGCCAGCGCCGATTCCGACATCACCGAGCCGTCCAGCGGAACCATATATTCCGGCATTTTTTTATTGTTTTCAGATTCCATATCCTTTTTCTCCGCAGACATATTTATTAATCTCCCAGAAGGGTTTGATATAAGAGAAAAATATTAAGGGCTACAATCAGGGCCGCCACCAAGGTAATCGCCACGGTGGTTATTTTGCGGTTGACCAGCACCCCCATCAAATTCCGATCGGCCGTAAACACCACCAGCGGGATTAATGCAAAAGGTATTCCGAAACTGAGAAGAACCTGACTTATGACAAGGGTTCGGGTCGGGTCAAAACCGAGAAAAATAACAATCATCGCCGGGAGCATGGTCACCAGCCGCCTTAGAGTAATCGGCACCTTGCGCCGGATAAAACCTTTCATAATTATCTGCCCGGCCATGGTACCGACGGCCGATGATGACAATCCCGCGGCCAGAAGAGAAATGGCAAAAACCCAACTGGAGGCTCTTCCCAGAAGCGGGGCGAGGGTCCGATGGGCCTCTTCGATAGAACCGATATGGCTCAGCCCCTGTTCGAAAAAAGTCCCTGCGGCCATTATCAGCATAGCAGCATTAATCAATCCGGCCACACCCATGGCAATGATGACATCGATAATTTCAAATTTGTAGAGACGCTTTAATTGCCCCGGTTCGCGAACAATTATGCGACCCTGGGTGAGGGCAGAATGGAGGTATATTACGTGCGGCATAACCGTTGCCCCCAGTATACCCGAGGCCAATAGGACACTTTCGGTTCCTTTGAACTGGGGTACGATCGCATGATAGGCAATTTGGCCCCAATCCGGCCTTCCGAAAAGAGTCTCGGCCAAATAGCAGACAGCTATAACGCCGACCAAAGCAGTAATGACCGCCTCGAGAGGGCGAAAACCATATTTTTCCAAGCTCAAAATAATCATGGTAGCAATAGCGGTAAGAACCGCCCCCCAGATTAGCGGAATATTGAAGAGAAGTTGGAAGCCGAGCGCGGCGCCGAGAAATTCCGCGAGATCGGTCGCCATCGCCACCACTTCCGCCACCAACCACATTATGATGACAACCGGCTTTGAGTAGCTCTGTCGGCAGACCTCGGGAAGATTCATCCCGGTGGCAATACCCAATTTGGCCGACAGGGCCTGAATAAGCATAGCCATAAAATTACTGGCAAATATGACCCAGAGAAGCATATAACCGAACTGCGCTCCGCCTTGAATATTGGTGGCGAAATTCCCCGGATCCATATAGGCGACACAGGCGATAAAAGCCGGCCCGAGAAAGGGCCAGGTCCGAGCAATGAACCCCTTCTTGCCGTGACCGTTTAAAACGGCCGTGGCGGCTTCAACCGTTTTTATATCGCCGCGCTTGGTCGATTCCCGGTGCTCAGGCGCATCCGGCTCCATTTATACATCTCCATATGATTTGGGACTCCGCCCGGTTTAATGATCTTCGTGAATAATACGATTAAAAATTTCGTTTCTCAACAAAAACTGAAAATAGAAAAGGAGCGGCCGGTCGGGCCGCTCCTTCGAAGAAATCGATCTAATACCGCTCTTACTTGAGCATCAGCATTTTCTTAATCTCGCGGAAATCACCGGCGTTCAGCCGATAGAAATAAATCCCGGTGGCCGCTTCGTTCCCTCCGGCATCTTTGCCATCCCACGCGACAGTATGGAAACCGGCCGGTAGTTCTCCATTCACCAGGGTTCGCACTTTTTGTCCGAGAATATTGAAAATTTCCAGACGGACCGTGCCGCTCTGCGGTAGGGCGAATTTGATATTGGTGACGGGATTGAAGGGATTGGGATAATTCTGATATAGGGCATAAGATAGCGGCAGAATCGATTGCCCCTGATTATTCAGGAATTTCTCGGTTCCTATCAGCAATCGTCCTGATGTTATATTGTCGGGAAGATTAATGGAATTATCCTGAGTCAATTTATAGACTGAACCATCGGACAGATGCAGTAATCCCGCCATATCCGGTGGAATATTTTTCAATCCCGATATCTTGAGAACTCTTCCTGATCCGGGTAGAATCCTGATATTCCAAATGTCCCCATCCGAAGTCACCGGGCGGATATCGGTTCGGAACGGCCCCTTATCACCTTCAGGCAAGAGAAAAGCGAGAGAAGGGGCCTCTGGTGCCTGGGGCGGCTCATAGTAGTCGTACTCATCGACCGCACTGCTTGCTCCCGGTGCGATCCCTGCGAAATTCCCGTCATCAATCCGTCCGTTGGCTTCCACCGAAAGCTGTACCGACCAGGAACTGGGCGACTCCTTAAATGGCATCTGCTCAGCCAGAAGGCGAGGCGCAATTGTTCCCGATTCGCTATACGGGAAATAGATGCGCACGCCGGGGCGGTTGATATGTATAAATACTCCTTCCCAGGATGGGATGGTGGTCGCCGATGCATAACTACTGCCGTTATATGAGTAAGCGACATCATTCAAGACGGCGGCAGGATGTCCGGGCGCAACAACACCGGCGGTGTCAAAACGGATATCCGCCCAGGCAACGTTGAATGGGAGCGGATTGGCAATCTGCACCCAGCCGGTGTCAAGGCTGATGCGGTAATAGCTGTCGGGGCCGATACTGGCATTGGGGCGCATGGAGAATCCAGCCGCTCCATATCTTCTGCCGCCGCGGGCGATAAGCCAGTAGCCTCGGCCGGGAGTCACATCGGCGGCATCGGGATATTCCGTAATAGTGTCGTTAGTATAGCTTCCCAGTCGCCATTGTTTCTTATCAACGGCACCCAGGTCATCAAGAAAGACATTCACCACCGTCTGCCGTACACTGAATCCTATCGGGACACCAATAATTCGATAGCTGGCTTCTGGCATCGCCGCCGGACGCTGAGCCTGATCATCGGTTAAATTGGAAATGAAGACGTAAGGGTTGGCGGATGAACCGATATAAAGGGAATCGGCGCCGATTTTGATTTTGAAATAATATTCCATTCCGCGAAGGCCCAGTTGTGCCGCGGGAACGGTATAATTTAATTGACCGGCGCCTTTCGTCATCGCGGCGGTGCCGTAACTGCTTTGACCGCCAAGGCGATAATAGAAGGTCCCCGAAGTATCAGCGCCGGAACCGCTGGTTATCAAAACCTGCATGGCATAATCATTCCCGGCCGGGAGCGTGATGGTGGCGTCCCCGGAATAAGTGGCATTAAAAGCCGCAGTGGTCCCGTAGATGGCCCCGGTGACTCCGCCTTTTATCGCGTACCCGGTGGAAGTCGATATTCCGGCCGGAAGAATCGGCACCGAGCCCCCCAAATAATAAGAAGTACTGCTTGATTGGCCTCCTCCATTGACGACTTCGCCGGCTCTAATCCCGTATGAGGCGCTTGAAATTTGTGCGCCGCCGGTACTTGGTAACAGCCAGAAAGCCGCCGCCAGGAGAAGTATGATTAGATATTTCAATTGCATACGGTTACTCCTGTTCATCGTTTTGCTGTCTGGTCCGGGCTTCTTCCAATTCTCTTTGGGCTTTATCGGCCTGGGCGGCTGTTCTAAGGGCCTTCAATTCCAGTTCCCGCAGGTCAACATTTTTATAGCCATCCTTTGTCTGCGGCGCCCCTGAAGAACCGCCCCCGATAATTACGTCAGCCGCTTCATCAAACTGAGCAGACTCTGCTATGGAAACAGTTGAAGTTACTGTACCATAAGAAGTAGGATAATATACCAATTGTATTTTTGGCTGGTAAATATATGCAACTCCGTCGGCGTACCCTCGTCCGGCATTCATATAAAAAGTCTTTGTAACGGGGCCGGAAAAATAAAATACTCTGGAATTGGCGACGCTTCCCCACCAATACAAATTGCTTGACACGGTCATGCTTCCTGCTCCGAAGGCGATGTAGTCTGGGCCATATGTAGTTGCTAATGTATCAATTCCGACTATTACATTACCCATGGTAGAGCCTGATGACGATCCCAGCGATGCATATCCGAATCCATAAGCAACCACGTAGCCGGCGCCGGGTGTCGTAATCTGACGACTTATAATCGAAGTTACGCCGGTATTGGCAACGGTGACAGATGATGCCGATTTGGCTTGCGCTATACCCGGCTCATCAAGTATATCCACATTGGTCAAACTGCCGTTTGAGACTTTTGCGGACGTTACGGAATTATCCGGGATATTTGTGGTGCTTATCGCATAAGGGCCGGACGATATAACTTGCCTTGGGGTCATTTCAGCATCAGCACCAACTTTTATGCCGAGATATCTTTGGCTGCCGTTAAAAAGACCGGCCGGAAGGGCGGTGCCAAGGCCCAATTCCCTTGTGAATACTCCCTGTGCGTCAGGGGTGATGGAGATAGTCTCTGTCCAGATGGCCGTGCCGCCTGAGGCGGCTGAATAGATGGCAAATACCACGCTGGTGGCGGCCGTAATCGGGGTGCCGGAACTATTGGTCAATCTTCCCTGATACATAATTGTATTTGGCGCCTGGGCATTAACATTGACGGCACCAAGCATAATGACCGCCGACACCACCAAGAGCATTATCAACATTCTTCTTTTCATCTTAAAACTCCTTTTACTCGATATTTATCCGAGTCCTATTTTTATTTTCCGGGTGGATTGGGGAATGAGGGAAGAGTGTCGAGTACGGGAGGAGTGGTCTCTCCGCCACCGCCTCCGGCCGCGAGGGCAATTCCTCCGGCCACCACGCCGACACCCAGCGCTATCGCCCACCATTGCTTATACCAGGATTTCTTACCTTCTTTGGATGCAACGACGGGAGTCACCTGCTTCTGTGTGGTATCCGCCACAACCTGTTTCTGCGCGGTTGTATCCGGAACCGGCGTCTCGGTATCAACCTGAACTTGAGCCTCTTTCATCATTTCTACGAATTCGGGAGATTTGATATCCAGCTCGCCTTTCCAGTCCCGGTAGGCTTTAAAAGCGGCCTTGAACTGAGTCATCACCATACTCCGTTTTTCGCTGTCATCCTTGAGCATGGCGTAATAAACGGCCGCCAGAAGAATGTGGGCGTTTGATTTTTCCTCCAGCGCCAGATTTTCATTTTTAAGCAAATCGTTTAATTCGGCTTCGGCGCATTTGTAATTAAGAGTCTTGAAGTTTTTGCGGGCATTGTCCAGTGACGGCGCCTGCTTGTCATAATTACAGGGCGGCGCTTGAGCCAGTACCCAGGTCGGCAGAAAAACTACCTGGGCATAGGCCAATATCAGCAGCAACGCCGCGGCCCGAAGATTGCGAATCCTGTTTTGCATGCAACCTCCTCCAATATTAAAATTAACGGTTAGTCCAGTATGAAACCATATCTACAGATTCAATCCCCTGCCATTCACGGGCCCCGAAATCGATGGTTCCGCTGTTTCCTTTCAGAATGACCCGGGGCCCCCCGCCGTAAGGAAAAGTGATTACGGAATCTATTCTATAGGCGTCCTTCCCCAGAATATCGAAGCGGATTTGCCAGCGACCGGCCTTTTTCTTGAGATTCAGGACCGGAAGTTCGTCGTTCTGGTATTGATGTTTCAATCCGTTGAACATAATCTGCAAGGTCCCGTTGGGAATATCGGGTGGTATGATGCCGACCCGAAAAGTCAGGGTCGGGGCGTTAGCAAACCGGGTGTTTAAATTATATTCATTGCTCCGATCGACCGTGATATTGACCGTATCAACCAATATCGGGAATCCGGGACTGACAATAGTCACAATATGCTCACCCGGCTGAACTTCCACTTTTCTGTCAGGACTCGTTTCTTTTCCGTCAACCCGCAGGGTTACGTCATACTGCGGTATAATATGAATCAAAAGAGACGGCAATTGCACCTGGGCCGCTGACGGTTCCGCTTTGGCTGATTCTGTTTTCGCCGCTGCTGGCGTCGTCGTTGCCGGTTTCTTGTCTTCAGCCTTTACGGTCGGCGTAGTCTGGCTTGCGGTCTTCTGGGTATCGACCGGTGCAGGCTTGACAACGGGAGGAGAAGCGGCGGTTTGATTCACTGCTGATTTGGCAATATCGGGTTTGGTCCCGGTTTCTGTCGGCGAAGAACCGCCCATATATTGTTTTACGGCAAAGGCCGCAACCGCCAGCACAACCACAACGGCGGCAATCGCCAGGAATTTCGATTTACTCTTGCCACCGCCATAAGCCTGCTCCAGATTGCGGAATTCTTTAGCCAATTCGGCGGCCGTCTGGAACCTTTGCGTGGGATCGGGGTGCGTCGCTTTGCGAAGAATCCGTCGCAACTGCGGAGACATGCTTTTAGTCGCCATTCCGCCCCATTCTCCGGGATTGGGGTTACCGGGATTGCGATACGGCATTTCATTGGTGGCAAAATTGAAAAGCGTAACCCCCATTTCGTAGATATCGCTTAAGAACGGGTTATAATCGCGATCACCACTCTGCCGCTCCGGGGCGGCGAAAAGAGGCGTCAGGGCGACATAAGCGGTCTTGGTGGCCGAGCCGCCCATCTCTTTGGCTATTCCGAAATCTATCAGATAAAAATGTTCATTTTTGTCGATTAGCATATTTCCCGGCTTCAGATCCCGATGGGCGATTTTCTTTTCATGGGCATAAGACAACGCATCGGTCATGGCGCGTGCCAGACGCAGGAATAATTTCTCCGGCAACGGCCCTGATTCCCGTAAAATATGGCCGCCGTCTTTGCCGTCGATGAATGGCACCACCAGCGCCCCTTCGTCCGGCAAATAATCGATTATGCGAAGAATATTGGGATGATCCAAAAGGCAGAGAATCTTGGCTTCTTTGGCGAACTTATCCCGAGATTGAACCCGCTTGAAAAATTTAATAACCAGGCGCTGTTCGGGCAGATTGACATTATAGCCGTCATAGACCTCGCCAAAACCGCCCCCCCCGATATAGGCCCTAATTTTATATTTTCCACCAATCAGCCAGCCAAGAATACCGAGCGGATCGTTGCCGCCCTCCGAGCCGGCCCCATCGGATGAAGTCCTAAAAGTGTCATCTGACATATTGGCTCCCCGCTTCTTTCCGAATTAGGGACAATGCCGACGGCGTTCGCCCCCTCCCATCGGCCGCAAGCAAGTCGTATATTAATTAGCCGTTGAAACTTGGGATAAACTAACCATTTCATATTACGCTTGCAAGTTTTTTTTGCGATATAAATCTATCGGCCGGCGCGAAATTTTCACGCGTCGGATTTTAATATTTTCTATTTTTTTATTGGATTTTCAATCCTATATTTAAATCTTGATTCTTACGAGCGGTTTTTCTATGATAAATTTGAATAATCAAAAACAGGAGGAAATATGAGATATCTGTGTTTGGCGGCGGCGATTATAATTTTTGCGGGGATGGCCGTTTCGGCGCAGGCCGATGTGACAATTAAAAAGAAAATGTCCTTTGAAGGTATGATGGGAATGGGCGGAAACACTACCGAGGAAACCGAATATATCAAAGCGGATATGAGTTGTAGTGACAAAATTCAAAAGGCGACCGGCGGATTGATGGGCAAAAAGGGCAAAGAAACCCAGGATGTCCAGATCACGCGGCTCGACAAAGGATTGATTTGGAATCTTAATGTCGGCAAGAAAACCTATACCGAAATGCCGATTCAATCCATTAAAGATATGATGAATGAAGCCAAGGATGCCCCTGATACGCCGGAAGACGAAGAGGCCCCGGAATCCGATTATGAATGGAAGACCGATGTCAAGCAGATTGATGGATTAAAAGCCATCAACGGGTTTGAATGCCGGGGCATTGTTGGCACGGCCAATGGCGTAAATAAGAAAGATCCGTCCGACAAAATGCGTATCACTTACGAGTTTTGGGGAACCGATAAGGCTCAGGGTCGGCAGGAATTGGAAGATTATTATAAGGCCTATGCCAAGTTGCTGGGTGTCGACGAATTTCAGAGTCAGCAAGGAATGGATAAGATGACCCAGCAGTACTCATTGCAGTTCGGAGGGCTTTTTGCGGATAAAATCAAAGAGGCGGGAAGCTTTCCTATCAAAGTCACCATGAAAGTCGAAAAATCAGGTGGCAAGGATCAGGAAGGAAACGAAGAGGCCGCCAAGGCCATGGCGAAACTCGGGGGCCTGTTCGGCAATAAGAAAAAAGTGGAGAAATCGGCCGATGGCATGACGACTATTTTATCGACCGATACCGAGGTGACAGGAATTGAATACGGGCCGATTGCGGGAAGCAAATTTGAAGTTCCGACGGACTATAAAAAGAAATAATCGTTTTATATCGTTAGAATTGAAGTTGACTTGAATTTCCGCGGTCTGTAATTTACTGCGGAATAATATAAAATTGAAGAGGATAAAATATGGGAAAGCCCGCGGCCAGGGTGGGGGATATGACGGTGCACGGCGGCTCAATTGTCGGACCGGGCGCACCGACCGTTTTAATCGGCGGTATGCCGGCGGCGCTGGTAGGCGATAACCATGTTTGCCCGATGGTGACCCCAGGGACACCGCCCATTCCTCATGTCGGCGGGCCCATTCTGCCTCCCGGGGCTCCGACGGTGCTTATTTCAGGAAAACCGGCCGCCTGTGTCGGCGATATGCTGGTCTGTACCGGTCCGCCCGATTCGATTGCGCCTCCCGGCTGTCCCACGGTGATGATCGGCAGTGGCGGCGGAGGGGGCGGTGGTGCGGGCGGAGGGGGCGGTGGCGCCAAGGCTCAGGC
>CALMKK010000031.1 GCA_937867135.1 uncultured candidate division Zixibacteria bacterium | reverse complement strand
CCGGCCGATGAAAGCGGAAGCTCCCTTTGCGGGCCAGGTAGTATGGCTCGGGATGGTGTTTGACCGACCAGATTCCGCGCCCGGCCGCGATGGCCTCATTCTGGGCGGCCAGCATTTGATCGATTTGGGCCTTATCGGACAGGTTGTCTTCAAAAAGATATAAATGAGCCAGACCGAGCCGCAATATCTCTCTGCTGGCGGACAGCGAGTCCAGATAGACATATCCGAGCAGACGGCCGTAACCGTCACGATGGCGATGGGAATAATTGATCCCGATATTTTGTCCGAGGATAAGCCCGGTCAAAAAGGCTTTGGCCGAATCATAAAACGGCTCCCCCTTCTCGGGGCAATCGATAGCCAGAAGACGCAGGCGGTCACCCCCGGTCAATTCGATGGTGTCGCCGTCAATGATGCCGACCACGCGGAAACGGTCGTCGGGAACCAGGTCGGGACCGATTTGGGAGACATAGCGGAAGAGCAGAATGAGGAGAATCAGGACGGGAATCAGGAGATATTTTCTTGGCATTCGCATATCGGATTAGCCGAAGATGCTCAGTTGAAGGGCCGGATGCAATCATTTTTCGTGAAAAAGGGCTTTATTTGGCCTAATCCGTTGATTGCCAAGGAAATTTCGACATAATCGGGAACTCTAAGATAATGGCGAAATCGGGAAAAAATTTCCATTTTTCCCTTGACAAACAACATGTTATTGTTATCTTATCCATCGAGCGTGTGTTACTTCGTTGTCGACGTTACGAGAGCCACGAAATAACGGCGGCAACAAACAACAAAAAGTTACTTCTTAAGTTTGATTCAGTTGCTAAAGGGTATTAATCCTTAACGGATTGCTTTATCTTTTTGACAAACCGGCTTTGCTCCCTGCGACCTGTAGTTACTCGGACGGAAGCGCTTGGCAAAATCGATAAATCTCTTTAGAAATCCTGAATTTAAAGATCACCTAATTTCTATTATGTCAACATTAATTAATAACAATTATAGATTATATGGAGGTGGCGACCTATTAAAAGAGGCTGTCAATAAGAGTCAGAAGTCATTAATTCTTCAAACACAACATTTCGGAGTTAGATCGTCAACTTTTTTACAAAAATTTAACTCCTTACTCCAATAGGAATGAATATGAAATTGTTGACTAAAACAAAATCTCACGTTTCCCTGGACAGAGGTGAGTTATGAAGGTTCGCCGCATAGCCGTCGGAGACGATTTCGGACAGCAAAGTTCTTCGGAATTTTGCCGAAAGAATAAGTATCTGATAGGTTTGGCCAATTTTCTGGTTTTAGTTAACAACACCAACATATTTCCTAATTTTAAGGAGGAAATAAATGTTTAAAAAACTGATAATCGCGGTACTTACTTTAGGGTTAATACTCTCCTTTAGTAGTGCGGCTATTAGTTCTGATACTCCCAAGACAGGCGCAACGCGGGTTGATCAAACCAACCCAATGGCTCCGCTGTTGAATCAGGCGGTTTATGACCGCCCGGCTCCCACAGCACAAAAGCCGCTGAGCAGTGCCATTGATCTGCAGACACCAACCAGACTGCTACCGCCGGATTACACCTGTGAATATTATGACTATTCGGGTGGCGCGGCGGCAGTTTATTTTAAAGTGACTGATGCATACGCAGACAGCATTTTCGGTATGCGCTTCACGCCTAAGGCAGATTACAATTGTACTCTGAAAACGGCTTATATCGGTGTCTATGGGACCGCAATAAAGGGCAACCCCGGCTTGCGCGTTTCACTTTGGGACGATGATGGCGCCGGTCTTCCCGGTGCCTTTCGTGGTTCTGTCGACGTCCCGGCAGGTTCCCTTCCGCATACCGGTATGTATTATGTGCCCGTCGATATTTCATCTTTGGGCCTCATTTACACCGACGGTGCGGAATTTCATATCGGAGCCTCCAAGCTTGGCGTGGAGGGCGATACTCTAACTATCTTAGCCGATGCCGGAACCAATGACCAAGGTAGAGGCTGGGATTGGTGGGGTGGAGCTTTCCATCTTATGGCCGATGACTGGGCTCCGCCCACTGCTTACAGGAATTTCTTGATGGGCGTCGACGTATGCTGCGACCGCATTCCCTACACAAACTGCAATTTGTATGTGTACGACGGCGGCTGGGCGTACAGGTTCAATCAGACCGCTGATGATTATGCCAAGTTCTTCAACACGAGATTCACGGCTGAAGGACCTGAAACGCTGAAGTATATTGAATTCCAAATCAGGGAACCGAATGCGTGGGGTCAGCCCCCCGTTGATGTTTATGTATGGGGTGATGACGGTGCCGGCTTCCCGGATACCACCGACATTATCTTCCATACTCAGATTCCCGGAGCGAGCATCGTTACCAGACCGCTCTTTAATGTCGTCGATCTGTCGTCCCTCAATCTGGTGATGCGTGGTGATTA
>CALMKK010000030.1 GCA_937867135.1 uncultured candidate division Zixibacteria bacterium | reverse complement strand
CCGTTTCTTCTTCTGCTGGCCGCCCTGAGCCTGATTTTGATATCCCTGGCCGTATCGTTCAAAGGAAAACTTGATAAAGAAACGATTCCGCTCATATTCATGCTCGGCTGGGTGGCGGCCGGGATATTCGGACTGATGCCGTTCAAATACCGCCCGATGCGCTATGGGCTCTTTCTTTATTTGCCGTTATCCGCCCTTGGCGCCTATGCCATTGCAATGGCCGCCGAAAAGAAAATAAAACTGAGTCTCAACAATAAATTCATAACCCTTCCGGCAATCGGTTTGATACTATGGTTTCTATTCACCCAAGTCCGCATCTTTTTCGCCCCCTTCGGCAAAAAGTTTGAATCCGGCGCCGCCGCCCTTCCGGCCGGTTTCATAATTGCTCTTCTTATCACCGGGGCGATATTTCTCTGGCTTAAAAATCGTCCCAGGGCCGTTTCCGGGCGCGCCCTGATCATTGTCTTTGCTTTGGTTGGGACGGCGTTCATGGTGCATCAGGCGATATTTATCGGACGCGGCATGCTTTCGCCCCGCCGCGATCTGACCGAATTCAGCCGGGAATTGGGGCCGATGCTGAACCGCAATGCTGTCATCACCGGCCCTTACGGCGCCACCCTGACGATCGATGACAGCCTCAATAATCTGATTTATATGTTCGGCCTGGCCGATACCGAGAAGGACCTTTTCGGCAAATATAAAATCAGCCATGTGGCCGCCGACTATTCCAACTGGAAACAGGCCCTGATCGATTTTCCCTTTTTGAAAAACAGTTATCGTATTCTGCAGGTGCCGATTCATGATATCATTGTCGAAATTTATAGAGTGCCCGAATCGCCGGTCGCGCCGACCGATTTCGAACGGGGCGCCATGTACCTGGCGCAGGGGAAGGCTGATTCCGCCTATGATAGTTTCAAACGGTTCAATACGGCCTATCCCGGGCATTTCTTCGGGCGGACGCATCTGGCGTATGCCGCTATGGTGCACGGCTCAATCGATGAATCTTTGGATATTGTCAATAGACTTTTGGCCGAGCGCCCCGATGATGCCATTCTGCACGGCTTCTGCCAGACCTATTTTCAGCAATTATATAATATTACCAAAGATAATAAGTATCTGCTTCTTTCCCAGGAACACGCCGCCCGCGCCAAGGAGTTGAGATAGTCTGACTGATGCACCCGCAGGGTCACGCCGCCATTGGCGCCTAAGACCCTGCGGAACTTCAAAAAACTCTTGCTAAATGAACAATCAATGATGCCGCTTCAATAACAACCATTACATAAATAATGTATTTAAGGGGTGCAAAATTCCTACATTTGATATAGGGATTAGTCGGCGATAGAAATGGAAATAGTATATATAAGACCGATTCGGACTCTTTCATAAGTTTAATTCCAACATAAATAAATGCAATTAGTGCACAAACAAACGGAATAAATGTAGCTATTTGTACTATTAACATCACCCTCCATTGGAAAAGAACGCTGATTGGATATGGGTAATTAAATATGCAATTACGCGCATTGGCTATTATAAATGTAAACATTGGAACTACACATATGCTAATGCGATACATCCATGGGTCATAAAATGCTTGTTTTTCTTCTCTCGTCATCATATTAATATTTTATAAATTTTGCCGGGTCTTGCCACAGCGCCTTCGGAGTGTGACCCCGCACTTGTCTATAATTTGCAGACTCAATAACTCGTCGGATCCAGCTTTACCTTGCCCCGAAATATCCGATAAACCGCCGTCGTGTACGCCAGCACCAACGGCATTCCCAGTATCGCGATGATGAGCATTACTTTCAATGTCTTCGCCGATGAAGCGGCATTATAAATACTCAAACTGTGCTCCGGGTTCGGTTGCGAAAAAATCAGGTACGGATACATCCCGATTCCGAACAGCGCCAGAAGCGCCAGCATGGCGGCGCAAGATGACAAAAAAGCCCGCCAATCGCGCTTGCGATGAATCTCGCGCGGGATATTGGCGATCGCCAGCATATTCAAAAACGGTACAATGAAAAAGACCGGACTGGAAACGATGACATCGGTCATATGCGGGACATACAACAGGGTCGCCATCGTCGTCGTAACATAGCAAATAACAAAAAAGATGATGGCATTATTCACCCAGTTGCGGACCTTATCGTGCAATTCCCCCTCGGTCTTCAGGACGATATAAATAGATCCGTGCATCATGAAAAGCGCCACGGTGGTGATTCCGATCAAAATGGAATAAGGGTTGAGTAGCCCCAAAAATGTGCCGGCATATTCTCCCTGCGCGTCAAGCGGGACCCCGAGCGCGATATTCCCCAGCGCCACGCCAATCAAAAGGCTGGAGAGAATACTGCTGACGCTGAAACTTATATCCCAGGTCTGCCGCCACCGCCGCGATGGCCGCTTACTGCGGAACTCAATCGCCACGGCGCGGAAGATAAGGGCAAAGAGAAGAAACATAAGGGCCAGATAAAATCCGGAAAAGGCGGTGGCATAGACAATGGGGAAGGCCGCGAAAAGCGCCCCGCCGCCGGTCACCAGCCAGACTTCGTTGCCGTCCCAAACCGGCCCGATGGCGTTCAGCATGACCCGCCGTTCCTCGTCGGTCCTGGTGAAAAGGTGCAACGCCCCGACCCCGAGATCGAATCCGTCGAGGATGGCATATCCGGTAAAAAGGACCCCCACCAGAGCGAACCAGATGGAATTGAGATCGAATGTGAAATTCATGCCAGATGACC
>CALMKK010000029.1 GCA_937867135.1 uncultured candidate division Zixibacteria bacterium | reverse complement strand
TAATTTCGAAAAGGGTCTGCAGGAAGGCAATAACGCGGAAGAGGTTTCTGGTGGGAATTATATTCCGAATGATAAATATCAGCGGCAACAGGAGGGTCAGGAAGGAATAGGCAAAGAAGGGAAAATTGAAATAGGCCGGATATCGCATCCAGAATACGACAATACCCGAGATTAAAATGTAAGTTGTCAATCGGAGGGAGAGAACCCAGGCCGGCTTGAAAGTGAAGTCGCTCGATTTCATTTTATAACAAAAAGGGCGCCCGCTCCGGCGGACGCCCATTCGGCTGGAAATTTCATCCAATCTTTCCGATGATATCGAACATCGGCAGATACATCGCAATCATAATGGCGCCGATGACAATACCCATAAAGACAATAATCACCGGCTCAATCAAGGAGGTCAAGGCGCTAACGGCCTCGTCCACCTCTTCGTCGTAAAAATCCGCGATTTTGCTCAACATATCATCCAAACCGCCGGTCTTCTCGCCGACCGAAATCATCTGCGTTACCATCGGCGGGAAAACACCCGATTCTTTAAGGGGCGCCGTAATGGTATCACCTTCGGCGATAGCAAGCACCGAGCCCTTGATGGCTTTGGCTATAACGACATTTCCGGCCGTTTTGGCGGTAATTTCCAGAGCATCCAGAATGGATACACCGGATGAAAGCAGAGTCCCGAGGGTCCGGGTGAAACGGGCCACGGCTGATTTTCGCACTAAATTTCCGAAGACGGGCGATTTCAAGAGAAAGGAATCGAACATGGCCCGTCCCGATTCGGTTTTGATCCAATAAATAAAGCCGACAATCGCAGAAATCAGGCCAATAAACAGCATCAGAATATTATGCCTCAGGAAATTACTGACGGCCAGAACCATTAAAGTCGGTTTCGGCAACTCGGCGCCGAGTCCGCCGAACATTTTGGCAAAGGTCGGAACGACAAAGGTAAGCATGGCGAAAGTAACGCCGATAGCCACGACACAAACGACGGTCGGGTAAACCATCGCGCCCTTTACCTTCCGCACCAAGGTATCGGCCTTTTCGCGATAAACCGCCAGACGCACCAAAATGGTATCGAGGGCTCCGCCCATTTCACCGGCCTCGACCATATTGCTGTACAATTGATCGAATACTTTCGGATGACGGCTCAATGCTTCCGATAAAGTCGATCCGCCCTGCACCGATTCTTTGACTTCGTTGATTATTCGGCAGAGCTCTTTGCTTTCCATTTGCGCGCTGAGAATTTCCAAACATTGCACCATCGGCAGGCCGGCGCCGATCATGGTGGCGAATTGGCGGGTGAAGCGGGATATATCGACCTTTTTGATCCCCGAACCCAGTTTGATTTTCAGTTCCGCCGGTTTCTTGCGGATAGTGGAGACGAGAATGCGATTCTGGCGCAAAATTCGTTCCATTTCCTCGCGGCTGTGGGCCGACAGTTCGCCCTGCACCGCCGCGCCGGCGAGAGTTTTTCCTTTGTATTCAAATACGGGCATAATCTATTCCCTTCTCCGGCCGGCCTTATGCCATCACCGGTGATTTCCCTCTGGACAGCATTTCATTCAATTCCTGAATATTGGAACTGAAGCCCATGGCGTCGCCGATGGTAATTTTGCCGCTGTTATATAATTCCGCCAGGGATTGATTCATGGTTTTCATTCCATATTTCTGGCCGGATTGAATCATGCTGTATATCTGATGGACTTTATCATCACGAACCAGGGCCCGAATCGCCGGCGTGCAGATCATTACTTCCAAAGACATGACCCGTCCCCCGCCGATTTTCGGGATCAGACATTGCGAGACGACGGCCTGCAATGAGAACGACAGTGATATTCGCACCTGCTCCTGCTGGCTGGTCGGGAAAACATCTATAATACGATTAATCGATTCCGCCGTGGAATTGGTATGCAGGGTGGCAAAAGCCAAATGGCCGGTCTCGGAGATATTTATCGCCGCTTCGATTGTTTCCAGATCGCGCATCTCGCCGATCAGAACCACATCGGGATCCTCACGCAGAGCATATTTCAACGCCGAGGCGAAAGAATTAGTATCCGAATAGACTTCACGCTGATTTATGATGGAGGCCTGATGACGGTGCAAATATTCAATCGGGTCTTCAACCGTAATAATATGGCACTGCCGTTCCCGATTGATTTTATCGATGACAGCGGCCAGAGTGGTCGATTTGCCGGAGCCGGTCGGGCCGGTCACCAAAATCAGACCGCGGGGCGTTTTTGAGAATTCCGATACCACTTTGGGAAGACCCAATTCCTCGAAAGTTTTGACGCGGTACGGAATTTGACGCAGGGCCACGGCGACATTACCCCTCTGCATAAACACGTTGCAACGGAAACGACTCATATTTTCGATGCCGAATGACAGGTCCAATTCGGAATTGGTCTCGAATTTGAGCCGCTGTTTTTCGTTCATAATGGAATAAGCCAGCTTCTTGGTTATATCGGGAGTCAAGGTTTCATAGGTCATTTTCACCAATTTGCCGTCGATTCGTACGACCGGTGGCGTCCCCACGGTCAGATGCAAATCGGAAGCGTTCATTTTCACCATATCTTCAAGAAGTTGACGAAGTGTAATCATAAGGTCTCCCGAAATTATTCCCTGTTATCAAAGACTAACTATCCTAGTCTTATATCGGTAAATTGGGACAAATCTTGAAGAATTAATGCCGGATAAACCAACCTAACTCTTTGAAATGTAATGGGGTGGAAAAAGACTAAAAATACGGCCCTAAGAAGTCACCGCAAAGACCTCGTCGAGGGAAATAAGGCCCTGCGTCATTTTTTCAACGGCTGCCATTCTCAGGGTAAGCATTCCTTCTTTTATGGCTTGATCTCGGATTTCCGTATCGGAAGCCCTGGCCAAAATCAGACGCTCAATCTCCGGAGTAATCGGCATGACCTCAAAAATACCGCACCGGCCGGCCAATCCGGTGCCGTTGCAGTCGGTACAGCCTTTGCCCTTAAAAGCTTTAGCGGCTTTTGTCTCGGCTTCGGGAACCCCCAGGGCGATCAGCTGTTCTTGCGGGATAGCATGCTCTTCTTTGCATGATTGGCAAATTTTGCGAACCATACGTTGCGCCATAATCAGGCGGGTGGCCGAGGCCACCAGGTAATTGGGAACGCCCATGTCTATTAAGCGATTGATTGACGACGGGGCGTCATTGGTGTGCAAAGTGGAAAAGACCAAATGCCCGGTCAGAGCGGCGCGGATGGCTATTTCCGCCGTCTCGCCGTCACGAATTTCTCCAACCATTACGATATCCGGGTCCTGCCGCAAGAAGGACCTCAAAGCGGCGGCAAAGGTAAGGCCGATGTCGGATTTGACCAGCACCTGATTGATGCCGTCAAAATTGAATTCAACCGGGTCCTCGGCGGTCATGATATTGACATCAACGGTATTGATAGTCTTGAGAGCCGAATAAAGGGTGGTGGTTTTACCGGAACCGGTCGGTCCGGTCACCATAATAATGCCATAGGGCAGGCGAATCGCTCTATCGAACCGTTTCAATGACTCCTGATTGAAGCCCAATTTGGTCAGATCGACATTAAGCGCCGCCGGATCAAGAATACGAAGCACGACCTTCTCGCCGAAAATGGTCGGGAGAACGGAGACGCGAAGATCAACCGTCCGCTCTTTCAGTTTTATTTTAATACGGCCGTCCTGCGGAAGCCGCCGCTCCGAAATGTCGAGATCGGCCATTACTTTAATTCGGGAGACAATCGCGGCGCGATACTTGTATGGAATAGGGGCCATTTCCCGCAGATCGCCGTCAATTCGGAAACGTACCCGGATCCGTTTTTCATAAGACTCGAAATGAATATCCGACGCCCCCATACGAATGGCATCGGTGATAATCGAATCGACCAATTTTACCAGCGGTTTATCCTGAATGGCCGATTGCAGGTCGGCTTCCGACGGAGCGTCATCTTCGGAAGAGACTACCTCCAGTCCCGACTCGTCTTCCAGACCCTTGACAATTTGCGAGAAAGCATTTTCATCTTTGTAATATGTCTCGATAGATTTCTGGATGGCCTTTTCGGGAGAAATGACGGGCTGGATGGCACAGCCGGTAATAAACTTGACGGCATCCAGGACATAAATATTGTTCGGATCGGAAATGGCGACAATCAGATTTTTGCCGAGTTTGGAAACGGCAATGACATTGAACTTACGGGCGATGTCCAAGGGGATTAATTTGACGATTTCGGGATTCAACTCAACATCAGACAGACGCAATGTCCCCATATTGAGCTGTTTACCGATAAAGGTGGTGATTTCTTCTTCGGACGCCACCGCCCCGATGGTCACCAACACCTGCTCAAATTTCGCTTTTTTCTCTTTGACTAAAGCCAGGGCCTGATCCAATTGTTCCGAGCTGATCTTCCCGGCCTTAACCAACATCGCTCCTAATTCGGCCGACATCTTCTCCTCTTTCCGGTCTGTCTGCGGTTTTTAATCCTTCGATGCCCTGTCATATCGAACAGGAGGCGGGGCTAATCCTGGAAAATATCGTCCAATTTATCCCCGGCCGTGGCGGCGAATTCGTCGGAAAGCGTCGCCCCTCCCCCGGCTTGACTTCGGGCAACGAGCGAGGCGAAGATTTTGCCCAACTCGAGCGCGGTCTCTTTGGCATATAACCGCACCATGCCGATAGTGGTGCGATCATCGAAAATGACGGCCAAAATGGACCGATCACCGACCAGGGACATATGGATATGATCTTTTTTGCCCTGATGGAACAGCACCGAAAACTCCGATTCCCCAACCAGCCGGGCGATTTCCTTTGTCGATGCAAAGGAACCGGCCAGGAGGGCCGCCAGCGCGGTTGTATCCAGAGAATGGGTGAATCCCTGGCGCGTAATTAAATGACCGTCTTTATCCACCAAGAGGGCGCATTTGGCTTCCGCTCCCTTGAGCATACGGGCCATTATTGAGTCAATCTTTTCGATTTCCTCTTCATATATAATAAGGCTGTCATCGTTCACAGACGGCACCTCCTTAAATTATTGGATTCCAAATAAACGTTTAAAGAAACCGGGTTTCTTTTTCACAATCCGTTGCGACGGCGCCATATGAGGAGTCGGCATATTCTGCTGGGCCAAATTGCCGTCTCGCGAAAAATGGCTTCGCATTCCCGGCGACTCCACTTCCCGTCCCGCCGGCTGAAAATCCGAAACCGTTATCCGCCGGTCGCGGCGCAAAATGCGGGAACTGGTGGACCCTGGAAAAGGACGCGAAACTGCATCGCCGGCATCTTCAATTTCCTCCGGCGTTGCCGGACCTTCGGGAGGCGCGACATATTGTTCGACCGGCTCCGCAGCTTTATCATCGCTTAAAGTATTATGTTCAATACGATCTTCGTGATCGGGATATTCATCCTGACCCTTCTCTTCATCCGGCGACCGATAGGCGGGCTGGCGAGCCGGAGGAGGAGCCGTTTCGGCTGGCGGAGCCTGCATCTCTACCGGCACGGGGGCTACCGGCGGTGGAGTAACCGGCGGCTCGGAAGTGGCATGCGATACAACCGCAGCCGGCTCCTTGGCATGGGCCGCCACCGCGGCGCCGGAGCTTTTGCCGGATTTAGCCTTATCCAAAACGAGTTTGATGATCATTTTGAGGGTGTCAAAAACCCCGCGTCCGCCGACAGCTTCCGCTTCGAAATATTTCCAACCCATCGGATTCAATTTTGCCTGTATTTCTTCCACCGTCAGAACGCCGGGCAGGTCCCGTTTGTTGTATTGTATTACAATCGGTATTTCATTTATATCATAACCATATTCTTCCAGATTCTCCTTCAGATTGGTCAACGATTCGATATTCTCATCCATTTTTTCGGCCTGGCTGTCGGCGACAAAGACGAGTCCGTCGACCCCTCTTAAGACGAGTTTCCGGGTCGCGTTGTAATATACCTGCCCCGGAACGGTGTACAGCTGGAACTTGGCCGCAAAACCGTTGATTGCCCCGATATTGATGGGAAGAAAATCAAAATAAAGGGTGCGATCGGCTTCGGTGGCCAATGAAATCATCTTTCCCCGGGTCGTAGCCGGAACCTTATTATGGACATAAATAAGGTTAGTCGTCTTACCCGATAGACCCGGTCCATAGTACACAATTTTGCACGTCACTTCCCTCGTGGCATAATTTATTGAAACCATAGATTCCTTCTCAACGCTGGGTCAAAGGGTCCTAATTGCTGGTGCCAATTCTGGAGACGGCGTTTTTGATCTCCAAGCGGATTAAACCGATATTGACATCTTTTTCTGCCGTAACGACCAAAATACCGATACCGGCATTGGTGAAAAAGAGTTTGCCGGTCGAGGCTTCAATTGTCACTTGGTTGAGCGGCGTCTGTTGCAAACGGTCCAATGATTTCTGAATATTGGTGGTAATAGAAGCCGCCAGGGCTCCCACCGTTTCTTCCTCGAAGGAAGTATCCAAATCGGCGGCGATGACAATACCATCGTTGCCGACTATCATCGACCCCGTAATACCGGATGTTTTGTTCAATTCTTCAAGTATTTGATACATATTTCTCCTCCGTGCCTGACGGCTGCAAATGGCCGTAGCGTTCGGATGCATATTTTCTAATTATTTCCATAGCCTGGGTGATACGGATGCCCAGGAGATCGTCTTCTTCGTGATTTGCCAGAACCATAAGATTAAAATCGTTCGTTCGGGCAATGGTCAGTTTTCTTGAACCGAACGTAAAATCGAATCGGCTCGGTTGGCCGCTTTCCCCGGTTCGATCCAGAATTTTGCGATGGGAGGATTCGAACATGAGAGACAGCGGGGCCCACATGGCCGGATCAAAATTGCCGCGCCGATAGGCGGCCAGAAGGAGACCTTCCAGGTCCACCACGGCGGCAATCATGACGGCATGATGCTCGCCCAGGTATCTCACGGCCCGCTCAAATCCGTTGATATCGGAACCGATCGATACATCCGACATGGCCGGCGGGTATTCCGCAATCGGAGCCGGTCGGTTTTCGTGGCGCGAGGCCGGCGGCCGGTTCGTCTCGGCTTTTATCGGTGCGGCGGCACGATATTCCTTGATATAATGCTTGCGCCTTTCGATATCGCCTCCGATCATGGCCATATAAACCGGTCGGATCGCGAACGGCGCACCCGCTATTTGCATCAAAATTGCCGGAAGATACCGGGAAACACCCAAAGTCAGGGCGACCGTAAATCCGACATTATACATTAAAGCGATAAGCAACCCCAAAAGCGTTCCCAAAATGATGCGGTAAAGAAAAGTCAAGCCGGCCCCCTGAAGCAATTGCAGAAGGGTTGTCCTCGGCCGGAAAAGAAAGAGAACCACCGCATAATAGATTATCTCAATGGCCGAATAGACAAAGGAACCGGTGGCGAGACTCATCCCCAAACGCGCCGGAAAAATCACCATCGGGATTACGATCAAAAGGCTTGAGACCAAAAGTACCCAAAGACCATTTTTGCCTGTTAATTCCATCGTTCTATTCCTTATATCTGACTCATATCCGGATCTAATTTGCCAAGGAGCGAAGCCAGTTTGAGCCGTAGTGTTCCGAGATTGATCTGCTTATTGGCTTTCATAAGAAGCAGACTATTGCCCAATGAAAGAAAATTGATTACGATATCTTCCGCTTCCAATAAGATGCTTTCATATTTTCCGAAAGGCGATGACTCCAGCTGGGTTCTAATCATCCTTTCAATATCACCCGCGACAGCGCCGAAAAGGTCGGTCGGCTGTTTTTCATCCCAGCGCGAATCGGCCACCAATCCCTCCCGATTTACCAGAAGGACACCATCGATGCCGGTGATAGTGAACAAAGAATCGAGGAATTCCTTCATGGAGATTTTTTCAACGACTTTTGCTTCGCTCGCGGCTTCCCTCTTTTCCGCATGGGAAGGGGCCGGGGAAGCATCACCGGAAATCAAAGTCGGGGCCTTGCGCGGTGATTCTAGGGGCAATTTGCGGGCTATTTCAAGCAGTTTCAATATCTGCTGATTATTGCGATCCCCGGAGTGCAGGCGATCGAGAATTTTGGTGGCGCGGGCAAACTCCCCTTTATAGATAAAAATTTCCGCCAATAATAAATCGGTGGCATGGCTATGACCGTCCAATTCAACCGATTTATTGACCTCCATCTCGGCCCAATCATAGAGTCCCTTATCGAAATTAATTTTCGCCATGACCATATGAGCGGAGCCGTAATTAGGGTGAACCCTAAGGCCATTTTGGCAAGACCGGAATGCCTTATCCAACTCACCCTTTTTCCGATATGCTTCCGCAAGGGCGGCAAAAATCTGGGAATTGGGATTTTCTTCCAAGATCTTATTGCACTTGGCTATTCTATCGTCTAATTCAGCGATAAGAGCCATAGTTTTTGCTCCCGAATGGCCGTCAAGAGATTCAGTATCAATGTATTAGGTCGTGCCATTATTTTAATATTTGCTAATTATAACAATCACCAGCACTTATGTCAACCAATTTAACGTTACTCCAGGACTTTCCTGGTATGATTAATTCCCGCCAACCATGTTGCCGCCATCAAGAGGTAAAGAAGAGTCGAAACTTCTTCAGGTACTCCTGCCAGTTGAAACCGATTTACCAGTATCATCAGTTCCGCCAGTATAAGAAATCCAAATCCCAGCACAAACATCTGCCATCCTTTTGACAGCAAGCCGCCCTTTACCAGGGACATGACCTTTATTCCCCAAAAGAGCCCGACCACGGCGCATCCCAGGACCACCAGATTGACAATCGCGCTGATGGAAAACCCGCCGCCGCTGCCGGTATTGGCTCCGGCGGTCGGCGCCAAAAATAGACTTATAGTCACCAACCCCGAACCTATTCTTATTATTTTAGATTTCATGATGCACCCTTCACCAATCTGACAACTCTTTCCGCTTTTTTAACGGTATTTAATATATTTTCGTCCAGCTGATATCGTCGTACCAGTTCCCTTTTCATGGCCAAAGGCTCCGAGATTTCCTTTTTCACCATCCCGGTTGCCTGGCGATAAATGCCGCTTCCGAGGAAATAGAAAACATATTCAAGTTGATTACTCAACATATTTTCCAATGCGCTCATGACCGTATGCATCCGAACCGATTGCGGAATTTTCAGAATCTCGATATAAAATTTATCGAAGTTCGCGCCCAGATCCGCCTGAGGGTCGAAGCCGGGGAAATATACCAGAAAGCCGCTGCGGAATCCCGACAGATATTTCGCAAACATCGGATTTTGATCGCCGACTACTTCTTCAATAAGGGTCCGGATACGATAAAAGCAATTGTTATATAAGGCAAAAATAATGGACAAGACCAATTCCTCTTCGTTCTCCGGCTCCGCCGCATCCTGGCGAGCCTTCTTCCCCGCGCCCTGAACCAGGCCGGAGACAATCAATTTATATATTGCCCGGCAAGAAACAAATTCTCCCATCGGCGAGGCGTCGACCAACTCCGGAAGGGTTCGATCGCCGTTGATTAAGGACAAAATACGAAACTCATCCGGCGTCAGGGATATTTCATCTTTCTGGATTTTAGGAGAGGAATTGAGCTTCAGCATGATATCGTCGGGCGGCAGCACTTTTTGAATTTCCACCCACTCATCAATGCGCCGCGTTCCTTCCATAATGACATTCATCGTGCTCAATTCCACCTGAAACGGCATTTTTTTCGGCGCCACGCCCTCGGCGAAATTGAAATCACCCTCCTGCCAGGAGAAAAGATTGTAGACAATTTCCTCTATCTGAAGTTTCAGACACTCGATGACTTCTTCCTTCTCAAACAGGTTCATATCGACAAGCGTCGTTCCCAACTGCCGGCCGGTTTGTTTGTGCAAAGCAACCGCCCGTTCCAGATCGGATTTGGAGAGTTTCCCCCGTTTCAAAAGAAGATTGCCCAGAAGGTCTTCGCTGGAGTTTATGGCCGAGGCATAAATAATATTGCCATCCCGGAAGGCGACTTCCTTTTGACGCGCGGTAGTCGACACCTGTAAAATACCGGACTTCTTGCCGGTCGCAAGCAATTGCAGGATATCCGGAAATGATACGGTTTTTAAATTGCCATTCAGGCTCATACGAAATGCCATCCTGCCCCAAATCAAGGATTTGGAGCTAATCTTATATTTCCATTATTTCTTTTATTTTATCGGGCGAAAAAGGGTTAATCTTAACGGGGCAAAAGAGAGAAAATTCTAATTTGTCAGACAAGGACGGCCATTTCTTATAACTATTTCGGCCGCACCGATTTGCGACATGACATGGATTTGCGGGCGATAGACGCTTTCCGGACCAATAAATTCTGTCATTTTTAAAGCCACTTCTTTGGGAATTTTTCCGCAAATGATAATTTTCTTGCTCATCGACTTTTCCGGGAACATCAATCCCAAAT
>CALMKK010000028.1 GCA_937867135.1 uncultured candidate division Zixibacteria bacterium | reverse complement strand
TACTCAATACAAAGAGCTTTTTCCGCCTTTCGTATATTTCGGACTCATATTTTTGGTCCTGGAAGTGTTTTTAGGGCAGACCATTTTCAGGAAAATACCATGATGGAGAAAAAGGCATAAAATGCGATTCGCGGTTCCGTCAAATTTGATTCTTCTCGGCCTGGTCGTCCTCCTGGGATTGTTTTATATCTGGTCGATCAGCCGCAAAAGGAAATTGCTATCCCGGTTCGGCGATCTCTTCTTAATAATGAAAAACGCGCCTTATATTTCTTTTGCGCGGCAGGGCGGGAAAGCGGCGCTTCTTCTGGCCGGAGTTCTTTTTATGGCTATTACGCTCTCGCAAATTCAGTGCGGGACACATATGGAAATGATGAAGCGGGAAGGGATCGATCTGGTAATCGCGGTCGATGTTTCCAATTCGATGCTGGCGCAGGATATCAAGCCGAGCCGAATTGCCAAGGCCCGGCAGGAGGTGCGGGGGATTATTGACAGGCTCAAAGGCGATAGAATCGGGCTGGTGGTTTTCGCCGGTGATGCGTTTATTGAGTGTCCCCTCACGCTGGATTATTCGGCGGCCAAGATTTTCCTCGATGTGATTGATGTGGGGCTGGTGCCGAGACAGGGGACGGCTATCGGCGATGCCATCCGCAAGGCCACGGAGGCGTTCAGCAAGATGGAAAAAAAGCATAAGGTGTTGATTCTGTTGACGGACGGCGAGGATCAAAATACCGACCCGCTGGGGGCGGCCGAAGAGGCGCGCAAGGAAGGGGTCAAAATATATACGATCGGGATCGGATCGGTGACGGGGGAACCGATTCCGATAACCAATCGCAATGGAGATGTATTGGGGTATAAAAAGGATCGCAACGGAGAAGTTGTTGTCACCAAACTGGATGAGATGACACTGCAAAAAATCGCCCTGGCGACCGGCGGCAAATATTACCACGCCACACCGGGTGAAATGGAACTTGATAAAGTCTATGACGACATAAGTAAAATGGAGAAGAAGGAATTGGAAGGGAAATTGATGGTGCAATACGAAGATCGTTTCCAATATCCGCTTCTATTCGGTATATTCGTAATCGTGCTGGAATTTTTTATATCCGAACGACGGAAGGTTAAGGGTTCGAAATAGAGATGAGTATGCGAAAAACGATGTTTCTCTTTTTTGTCCTGGGCTTCGCCTTCGCGGCCTCGCCGGCCTCGCCGCAGGGTTTCAAATCCCTTGTGAACCAGGGGAACGAGTTGTTTAAAAAAGGCGATTATAAAAAAGCCCTGGATTTATATCATCAGGCCGAAGCCGATCAGCCGGAGAATCCGGAATTATATTACAATATCGGGAGCGCCTTATATAAGGAAGGGAAATATGAAGAGGCGACCGATAAATTGGAGAAGTCATTCGTAACCCAGGATATTACGTATGAAGCGATGGCACATTATAATCTGGGCGATGTCTATTTCAAATCGGGGGATTATCAGAACGCCATAAAATCGTTTCAAAAATCGCTGGAATTGAATCCCGAGGATATCGACGCCAAATATAACCTGGAGTTGGCGCGGAAACGTCTCAAAGAACAATTGAAACCGGAACAGAATAAGAATAATCAGCAGAAGCAAAATCAACAGGATCAGCAGAAGCAAGACCAAAATCAGCAGGATAAAGATAAACAGGATCAAAAACAGGAGCAGGAACAAAAGGATCAACAGGATCAGCAAAAAAAGCAACAGCAGCAACAGCAACAGGTGAATCAAAATGAGATGTCCAAAGAAGACGCCGAGCGCATACTAAATGCTCTTAAGGACGATGAAAAAGATGTTCAGAAGGATGTCCGCCGTTTGCAGGGGCCAAGCAGTTATGAGGGGAACGATTGGTGAGCAATCTGCTGAAAAAAATATTCGTATTGGCTTTGCTTATGGCGCCGCCGGCGACTTACGGCCAAGCCGATATCTCGATTCAAATCAGTCTCAACCGCGAATCGATCAGTCTCGGCGAGCAGGCGGTCCTTACCGCCACCATAACCGGCACGGTGAAGAATTTGCCCAAACCGGATTTACCGAATTTATCGGCTTTCAATGTCTATTCGCAAGGGACATCAACCAATATTTCCATAGTCAACGGCAAGATGACCAGTTCTTATTCCTATCAGTATATCCTGCAACCGATCAAGCCGGGCACGTTCCCGATCAAGCCGGTGACGCTTGTTTACAATAATCAGAGATTCGTTTCCAATGAATTGACTCTGACGGTGGTCGGTTCATCGGGGGTATCGACACCGAAAAGCCTTCAGCAACAGGCCACGACCACGGGCGGGGACAATCGGGATATTTTTCTGACGGCGGAAGTGGACAAGAAAACCGCTTATGTCAATGAGCAAATGAAATTAACGGTCAAATTTTTTACGGCGGTTCAACTCTATTCGCAACCGGAGTACAACGCTCCGCAGACGACCGATTTTTGGGCCAATGCCCTGGAGGGCCAGAAATCATATTATCAAATCATTAATAGCCGGCGCTACAATGTGATTGAAATCAGTACCGCCTTATTTCCGACCCGTCCGGGCGAACTGCAAATCGGTTCGGCGATGGTCACGGCGATGGTGGCGGTCAAACGCCAGCCCCGCGCCAACGACCCCTTTGCCATGTTCGATGATATGTTCACGCAGGGCGAGCAGAGATCGGCGCGTTCCAATCCTTTGAAAGTAAAAATCCTGCCGCTTCCCCTGGAAGGAAAACCGGTGACCTATTCGGGAACGGTCGGAAATTACGAAATTGAGTCATCGCCCGATAAGTTGACACTTGATGTCAATCAACCGGTCACGGTGCAATATAAAATCAGCGGAACGGGGAACATAAAAACGGTGGCCGAGCCGGATATCTCGGAGACGATGGATTTCCGCATATACCGGGCTTCCTCCAATGAGAAAATTTCCAGCATAAACGGCGTGGTCGGGGGAACGAAAATATTCGAGGAAACATATATTCCAAAGCGCGCCGGAAAACTGGAGATCCCTCCGGTGAAGTTGGACTTTTTTGATCCGCGAGTCAAGCGCTATAAATCAATTGCATCGAAACCGATTACAATTGATGTCAAGCCGATCGCCAGCGGGGGGACGGAAGCGCCGCTGGGGGCGGTGCCGGGCCTGGTGGTCGAGCAGAACGCCAAGGATATTCGATATATTAAAACCGAACCGGGCAATCTGGAATTGCCCCGACCCCTGGTGCTTCTCACCCCGCTATACGTGATTGCCAATGGCCTGCCGGTGGTCCTTCTGGCAATAATATTTATAAATAAAAAGCGCCGAGAGAAATTGGCGACCGATATCGGCTATGCCCGCTCGCGAACCGCCAAAAAACTGGCCAGGAAACATCTTTCGGCCGCCAGAAAACTGGCTCATGTCAATCAAACGGCGGCCTTCTATGCCGAATTGCGTCAGGCCATTTTCTCATTTGTGGCAAATAAAATGAATATTTCTCCGCATGGTCTGACCGGGGACGGCCTGCTTGATATATTGAAAGAGTCGGGGGTCGAAACAAATACTCTTGAGAATACGCGCGAATTATTCAAGCGGGCCGATTTTGCCCAGTATGCGCCGGGGACAATAGGGCAGGAGAAAATAGATGAATCGCTTCGCCTGGCCGAAGAGCTTCTGGTCAAATTGGAGGAAATAAGGTTTGCATAAACCCATTTTGATGATACTGACCGCTTTATTGATTTTGGGGGCGGCTCCAAAAGTATCCGCCATTACGGCCGACTCATTGTTCACTGTCGCCAATAAGCAATATGACAACAAAGAATACGGAAAGGCGCTGGACAGTTATCTTCGACTGGAAAAAAACGAAATGATTTCAGCGGCGCTTTATTATAATATCGGAAATTGCTATTTCAAGCAGAACAAACTGGGTTATGCTATTCTTTATTATTTGCGGGCGAAGAGGCTTAAACCGGCCGATGATGACATCAATGCCAATCTGGCTTTTGCCCGCCAGTTTATGCCGACCCGCCTGGAAGGGGTAAAAATTAATCCAGTCACGACTTTTCTTGATTCTCTGGTGGCGCCCTTTACGATTAATGCCATTGCCTGGATATCATCCATATTTTTCATAATTCTCATGCTTTTCCTATGCGCGGTGATTTTTCTCCGATGGCACGGATTCTGGATAAAATCGGTTGGCTATGCCTTGTTGATTGTCCTCCTGGTCCTTTCCGGATTGACGACATATAAGTATCGAACCGATTATATGGTTAAAAAGGGAGTGATAGTCACCGACCAGGCGCAGGTTTACAGCGGGCCAGGGGAAGACAATGATCTTGAATTTGTCGGCGCTTATGGGCTGACCTTTCAGATTGAAAAAGCGACCGATAATTATTACCTCGCCATCTTTGAAAATCAAAGAAGGGGTTGGATTAAGAAAGAAAGTGCCGAAGTAATCTGAACATTCCAATTCGATTCTTTTTAATTGACAGTTTCCAAAGCAATCAATAATTTTGTGCAATTACAACCGGCTCAAGGCCGGTTTAGTTTTTGAGGAGAGATGCCGTCGATACTTAAGAAAAAGCAGTTGTGGGGATCATTGATTGCCATAATTCTGCTCGGTTATTGCCTGAAAGATATCCGCCTTTCCGATATGGAAAATCTGGCGCATCGCGTTAATTTTTATTACCTCTTGCCGGCGCTGGCGATGGAATTTGCCATGATAATTTTCAAAGCGTTGAGATGGCAGACAATTGTCGAAAAAACCAAAAAAATCGGGGTCTTTCGGATAATCTCGCTCTTCTCCGCGGGGCAAGTTTTGAATATTGTGATGCCGGCCTTGACCGGACAGGTGGGAAGGCTTCTATTGTTTGCCAAGAAGGAAGGGCTTTCCAAATCATATGTTTTTTCAACGATCGTCATTGAGATTCTATTCGATTCCATCAGCCTGATGATTTTCATATTCGGCCTATCCATGGCGTCATTCGTCCTGCCCCCCGAATATCGCTCCCTGACGTATATTATTGCCGTCGCCACCGCCCTCTTGATAATTGTCTTATATCTCTTTCTTCATTATCAGGAAGCGGCGGGACGGAGGCTTCGCGGATTATTGCGCGGCCGCTGGCCGGGATTCTATATTACACTTAGGAAATTCGGCAAATCCTTCTCGCGCGGTTTGGAACTTCTCCGCTCCAGCCATTATTTTTTGAGGACTCTTCTATTGTCATTGTGCGCCTGGGCCAGTCACGTGATTGTAATATATTTCCTATTCAAGGCGTTTGGTTTTGACCTGCCTTTGATTCCGGCCATAGTGGTGATGGTGATAAACACGGTGGCTCTGATGATACCAATCACGCCCGGCAACGCCGGGACGTTCGAACTGGCCGTGGTGGCCACGTTAATGGCCTTCAAAAAAATCGTGCGATCGGATGCGGTGTTGTTTTCGCTGGCTCTTCACGTTCTCGATCTTATTCCCATTTTCGTTCTGGGATTCTTTTTCCTACACTCCGAGCGCATGACGCTCAAAGAGTTGGAAGCGGAAGGGGAAAAGGAAAGATTTTTGGACCAGGACAATGCGGACGGTCTTTCCGTAACCGAGGAAAAGACATAAGCTTGCGATAAATTTAAGCTCCCCGACATAATTATACAAAAAAACCGAAACAAATCATTGACACGACCGTCAAAACCGAATAACATAGATACTGAACAGTAGGTATATTGGCGGGAGAATTTTGAAACAGAGTCCCAAATTGCCGGCCGAGCAGAGGCGGGCGCAGTTAATTTCCGCGGCGATTGAAGTCTTCAACCGCAAAGGGTACAGCGATGCGACGACTGAAGATATCGCCCGGGGAGCCGGGGTCACCAAGGGCTCCATTTATTTCCATTTCAAAAGCAAAGAAGATATCTTCCTGGCGGTGGTCAAGGAAACGGCGGGACGTCATATTGAACAGATCGTCGGGGCCACAAAAACTCAATCTGATATTAACCGCTTCGTGGAATCGGTTGTGGCCTATACCTTCAAATTACTAAAGGATGAAAAGCATCTGACCATGGAACTCTGGGAGCAGGCGCAGAAAATTCCAGAGGTCCGCAACTATATCGCCGAAATACACGACCAAATGGTTGACCGCGTGGCGCGGCATATTCGCAATCTCACGGGGATAAGTTTGAAAAGGGCCAAATCGCTGGTCTGGATCATGCATGCCATATGGGACGGGATATTGGTGCAGAAATTTTGTTACAGTGAAAAGAAAAACTATCATGAAATGACAACCCAGGTAATAAGTATGTTTCAACTATATTTAAAAAATGCAAAATGACGGACAGAACATGAGAAGAATTATCGTTAAAATGATTTTGCTCTGGAGTCTGATGGTTGCCCTATCAATGGCTCAAACCGTATTAACCGTTGATAAGGCGCGCGATCTGGCGCTGGAGTACAACCGGCAGTATTTATCGGCGGAAAAAGAACTGGATCGGGCTCACGGTGAAATAATTTCGGCGCGCTCCGGGGCTCTGCCCGATATCTCGCTTTCGGGTCGATATACCAGGAATATAAAGATTCCGGAACTCTTTATAGCCGGAGAAAAGATACCGCTGGGTCTGGATAATGAATTTGATCTTTCGTTATCAATCAGCCAGCCGCTTTATGTCGGCGGCAAAGTCGGGGCGGCCCTGAAAATTGCCAAATATTATGAGCACTATTCCCATGAAAAATTAAGGGAAGCCAAGTCAACCGTGGTATTCAGCGCCGAATCGATTTTTTATGCGGCGGTTTTGGCGGAATCCAATCTGGAGGTCGTGCAGAAGGCCTTTGACCAATTGAGTTATAATCTCGATGTGGTGGAAAAAAACTACAAGCAGGGGATGGTTTCGGAATATGAACGGCTCCGGGCCCGGGTTGAAAAGGCCAATTTAGAACCGCAGTTGATAGCGGCGCAATCCGACGTAAATCTGGCGCAAAAAAGGTTAAAATCATTTCTGGGTCTTCCGCTGGAGGAAAAGGTCACTTTAGCGGCCGATTTGAGCGATACGGCGGTCGTGGATTTACCGGCCCTTGATTCTCTTATTTCCGCGGCCCTGGGAAATCGGCCGGAAATGGCGGAGGCGGAATTGGAGAAAAATGTTTATGACAAAGCCATCCGTATCGCCAAAGGAGGCTGGCTTTATCCGGTACTAAGTCTAAATACAACTTATGATGTAACGGGATCATCGAACAGTCTGCGGTGGGACGCCCAGAGTATCGCCAAGAGCTGGACGGCATCTATGATTATAAGCGTTCCGCTATTTGACGGCGGGAAGACAATCGGCGAAGTCCGCAAGTCCCGGGTCGATTATTATCAGGCCACATTGAAGGTACAACAGGCCAAAGATGATATCCGGCTGGAAGTGGAGCAGGCGTACGACAATATTAACATGTCGAAAAAGGCTCTTGATACACAGCGCGAAACTATCGCCCAGGCGGAAGAAGGCATGCGTATCGCCAATATTCGCTATCAATCGGGCGTGGGGACACAGTTAGAAGTGCTTTCGGCTCAGACCGCCCTGACCGATGCGCGGACCAATTTAGCCAGGGCAACTTATAACTACAGATTGGCAAAATCGGCTTTGAAAAAGGCCATTGGTGGAGAGATAAATTGATGAGGAACTATATGTCATGCTTCAGGAAAACGATTTGGGGCGGTGCCGCTATTACGATATTATTCTTGTCCATATGGGGATGCTCAGGCGGGAATAAAAATCAGGCTTCTACTCAACAGTCAATTTCCGTTAAAGGTGAGTTGATTGTTCCGACCTCAAAGGAATTAACGAAGACCTTTACCGGTTCGCTTGAAGGTGAGAAGCAGGCGGATATTCTGGCCAAGATATCCGAGGCAGTCGAAAAGATTTATGTTCAGGAAGGCGAAAATGTCAAGATTGATGATATAATTATCAGCCTGGATAAATCGGGTCCGACCTCCAACTATGTGCAGGCCTATTCAGTCTTCAAAAATTCGGAGAAAAATTATAGCAAAATGAAGACTCTTTTTGATCAGGGCGCCATATCGGAATCGCAGTATGATGGCGCCCGAACCGATTATGAAGTCGCCAAAGCTAATTATGATGCGGCGGCACAAATGGTTGATCTTCGATCTCCCATAGCCGGGACGGTCACAGCGGTCGATGTCTCTTTAGGGCAATATGTATCGCCGGGGATGAAAGTGGCCACGATTGCGCAAATCGATAAACTGAGAATGAAATATGGCGTTTCCAGTGTCGATATCGGATATTTTAAAATAGATGCGAACGTTAGGGTTAAGGTCGATGCGGAATCGCTCCTGGTCGGTATGGGTCGGGTGGTCTCGGTGGCCCGATCGGCCGATCGGGTAACCAGAACCTTTCAGGTTGAAGTTGAAATGAATAACGTCGCCCACCAGTTCAAGCCAGGAATGTTTGCCAAAAGTGATATCATTATCGAGCGATATGATAATATAATCGTAGCCCCCCGGACGGCGGTGCTTAATCGAAGCGGCCGGGATCAGGTGTTCGTATATAGCGGTGGCAAGGCGGTGGCCAGGGTGGTTGAGCGAGGCGCTGATTTTGGCGGTCCGGTTCAGATCAAAAGCGGGCTTCAGCCGGGAGATACTTTGATAACGATCGGGCAGGATTATGCGGTCGACGGCGGACCGGTAAAACTGGCGGCATTTGTCGGGGCTGATGGGAAGGAGATCGAACTTTGAAATTAGCAGAAGTTGCCATACGGCGCCCGGTTTTCACGGTTATGATGATTCTGGCGCTGGTCGTGCTGGGATATGCCTCATTCAATCAAATGAGTATCGATCTGACTCCCAACATCAATTTTCCCTTCGTGACGGTATCAACAGTCTATCAGGGTGCCAGCGCCGAGGCGATTGAAACCGAGGTCACGCGAAAGATCGAGGATGCCGTCAACCCGATATCGGGCGTAAAACATATTACCTCCTATTCTCAGGAAGGTTATTCTTTCGTCTTCATTGAATTTATTCTGGAAAAGGATCCTCAAGTGGCGGCTCAAGAAGCGCGCGAGAAAGTAGCCGCTATTCGGGGGGATCTGCCGAAGGATATCGACGAGCCGGTAGTGGCCCAGTATGATCCCGAGAGCGCACCGATTATTTCCATCGCAGTCACCGGGCAGCGGCCGTTTCGAGAATTGACAACGCTCGCCGAGGACCAGATCCAGAAGCAATTGGAGGCGATTCCCGGAGTGGGTTCGGCGGAAATGGTGGGCGGTTATACCCGGCAGATTAATATCTGGCTGGATATCCAGAAAATGGAATCATATGAAATTTCGGTGGACAAAGTGCAGCAGGCGCTGGCGGCGGCCAATCTGGAGATACCCGGCGGGCGCGTGGATGAGCAAAATACCGAATATCTTGTGCGAACGATGGGACGGCTCACGAAAGTTTCGCAGTTTGACGATATACCGATCGATAATCCGCACGGCCAACCGGTGTATTTGAAGGATATCGCCACGGTCGAAGACGGCATCGAAGAGAAACGATCTCTGGCCCGCGTGGATGGTAAAGAAGCCATCACGATAAATATATCCAAGCAATCGGGATCCAACACGGTGCAGGTGGCCCGTACTGTCAAAGAGGCCGTGGCCCGCTTTCAACGGGAACTGCCGCCGGGCGTCAAGGTTGAGATGCTGGCCGACGATTCGACCTTTATCGAAGATTCCATTGACGATGTTCTGGTGAACATATACTATGGCGGCCTGCTGGCCATTCTGGTCATATTTTTATTTCTGGCCGATATCCGCTCAACCATTATTTCCGCGGTGGCGATTCCGACGTCAATTATTGCCACTTTCACATTGATGCGACTTTTGAATTTTACCCTCAATATGCTTTCCCTGATGGGGCTGTCGTTGGCGGTGGGTTTATTGATTGATGACGCCATCGTAGTTATCGAAAATATCTTCCGGCATATGGATTCCGGGGAAAAACCGTTCCGGGCCGCTTATAATGCCACCAAGGAAATCGGGCTGGCCGTTATGGCGACGACCTTCTCAATCGTAGCGGTATTTGTGCCGGTAGCCTTTATGAGCGGTATTGTGGGTCGATTCTTCTATCAGTTCGGAATGACGGTGGCCTTTGCCGTCCTGGTATCGCTCTTTGTGGCGTTTACTTTGACCCCGATGTTATCATCCCGTTTCCTGAAGAAGGAAGATGAGGCGGGTGAACCGCCGCGATTTGCTCCAGCACGGGCGCTTTGGAAATTTTATCGTTTGATTTTGAAAGGGATAGCTCCCTGGAACAGATTCTTTGACCGTGTCAACGGCTGGTACAAAACAACCTTACGCTGGTCATTGCACCATCGTTTGATTGTTATTACATTCGCGGTGCTTAGCTTTGCTTTCGCCATATTTTTGATCAAGTTCGTAGGTGTCGAATTCATGCCTCAAACCGATCAAGGCAAAATATCGGTCGATTTTGAAACGCCGCCCGGGACCGACCTGCAGGTAACTTCGGAGCGCGCGACACAGATGGAAAGAATCATTTCCAAGTTTCCCGGGGTTGAACTGATTTTCACGACCATAGGGTCAAGCCAAAATCCGGTCAATGTCGGCAATATCTATGTTAAGCTGGTCGAAAAAGGAAAAAGGCCATATTCGGCTCAAGAGATGGTTGACCAGACGCGGCAGGCCATCGCGGCAGTTCCCGGCGTCAAAATTTCGGTGTCGGCCGGCGGCGGAGAGGGCGGCCAATCGAAGCAGGTCGAAGTTTCCATTCGCGGGCTGGATCTGGATATTTTAAGCCAAATCTCC
>CALMKK010000027.1 GCA_937867135.1 uncultured candidate division Zixibacteria bacterium | reverse complement strand
CCCTTTTATTTTTGCCAGATGGTTTAAGGGGCATCTTTCGATTTTTTGCATTACAGAAAAGGGGGAATCAAAATAATAAATTGAATGTCTTGGAAGGGTAAGTCCCTGTCGGCCTTTTGAGAAATAGGAAAGTGAAAATCCCCTTTCATACCCGGCCTGAAGGGCGAATCGCTCGGTGCGTTCATCATATCGACCGAAGGGATAGCTTAAATAGCGGACAGGGCGGCCAATTATATCTTCCAGCCCTTTCCGAGAGTGCTCGAGTTCCACTCGCAAAATTCGATCAGAAATCCCTGCAAGCGACTTATGATTCAATCCATGCGAGCCTATTTCAATATTATTAGAGGCCAATTCGCGTAATTGTGCGCTATTAAGGTGCGCGCTTTCGCGAAGGAGGCTCAAATAGTCCCAATTATTATTTTTGCCGACCCAATTCAAAGGCATAAATATGGCGGCGGGAATCGAGTATTCGGAGAGTAGCGGCCACACTTTTTCATAAAAGGTCCGGTAGCCGTCATCGAAGGTTAATGAAATCGCGTTCTGGTTGCAATCCAGTTTTAAGTATTCATTCAGGGGTAAAAAGGTATAACCGGAGTTCCGTAAGTGGATAAGAAGATTTCGGAGGCGATTAGGTGGATAATAATTTACACCGAGGGGGAAAGTATCATCGACATTATGGAAAGCCAGGATGGCCATGAAATAGCCTTGTGCCTGCGCCTAAATAGTCCAGTTAACCATCCGCAAATCATCTTCATGGGTGGAGCCGAGCGAAGTGACGGTCATGGCATTATGGACCAATATCCGTCGCGCCAACTCAATTATATCATTGGCCATGATTCGATCCACGGCGCGAAGCGATTCATCCAAAGAAACGCGACGGCCCATCATAATTTCCTGCCGTGCCAGACGGCTCATTCGACTCATTGTTGATTCCATACTGAGAGTTATATTGCCCTTAATTTGTTCTTTGACCCGGGACAATTTGTCAACCGAAAGGCGCTCGCGTTTTACTTTTTTCAATTCTCTGATAACGATATCCATTGCGACCGGAACTTTTTTCCGTTCGGCCGCCAGGTAAATCCCCAGAAGGCCGTTGTCGCGGTAAAAGTCGGGAAATGTGTAAACGGTATAGGCAATGCCCTTTTCTTCACGGATTTTTTGAAAAAGGACCGACGACATGCCACTACCCAAATAGGCGTGCAGGGCGAGCATGGCATTTCTCTCAGGCGACGAGAATCCGACGCCGGGAAAACCGATGCAAAGATGCGTCTGACTTCCTTTATTTTTATAAAATTTCATAAGGAAATTTTCAGGTTGACCGGCCGCCATTCCCCGACCGTCGTCGCCGGGAGGAAAATCAAAACGGCTTTTCACAAGATTAAGCAATTTCCGATGTGAGATATTACCGGCGGCGGAAATCACAATCCGGCCGGCCCGATAGTGTTTTTTGATGTGTTGCACCAATCGCGGTCGTGTCATTTGCTTGATGTTTTTAATGGATCCCATAATCGGCCAGCCCAGCGGCTGTCCGCGCCAATAACAATTGGAAAAAAGGTCATGTATCAGATCCGACGGGGTTTCATCAACTTCGCGAATTTCCTCCATAACCACAAGCTTTTCTCTCTCCAGGTTGATCGGTCCGAGCGTGGAATTCATAAGTATATCGGCAATAATTTCTACCGCTTGGGTGATATGCTCATCAAGTACAACGGCATGAAAACAGGTCTGTTCTCTTGACGTGAAAGCATTCAATGAGCCGCCCAAAGATTCCAAAGAAGAAGCTATTTCTCTGGGATTGCGCGTTTTGGTTCCTTTGAAAAGCATATGCTCTATGAAGTGGGTAATACCATTTTCATCGCGCGCTTCATCACGGGAGCCGGCATCGATCCAGACCCCAAATGCAACCGAGCGGGCCGAGGGAACTTGTTCGGTTATAACCCTCAACCCGCTGGAAAGAATAGTTTTATGATATTCTGTAGTTGCTTTCATCGATACTAATGGTGCTTGGCAAGGGCCTTTCGGGAAAGACGGATTTTCCCTTCGGGATCGATATTGATGACTTTTACCTCCACCGTATCTCCGACTTTCAGAAAATCTTCAACTCGCGCCACATGGCTGGAATCTATTTCCGAAATATGAAGAAGACCGTCGGTGCCGGGCAGGATTTCCACAAAGGCCCCAAAATTGGTGATACGACGAACCTTGCCGGAATAGTTTTTGCCAATTTCCGGTTCTTCAACTATCGCCTGAACCATTTCCAGAGCTTTGCGCCCGGCTTCACCGTCAACCGAGGCAATCATGACGGTTCCATCATCTTCAATATCAATTTTGGCACCGGTCGCTTCAATTATAGAGCGGATCATTTTGCCGCCGGGACCAATTACTTCGCCGATCTTGTCAATTTTGATCTTCAAAGTGATAATGCGAGGAGCATAATTGGATATTTCTTCGCGGCTCTTAGAGATAACAGCATTCATTTTGTCGAGAATAAACAAACGAGCATTATGAGCCTTCTCCAGCGCTACGCCCATCGTTGCCAGATCTATACCGGTCATTTTAATATCCATTTGGAAGGACGTGATTCCCTTGGCAGTCCCGGCCACTTTGAAGTCCATATCGCCAAAATGGTCCTCATCTCCGAGAATATCGGTCAGAACAATTACCTTCTCCCCTTCTTTTATGAGACCCATGGCAACCCCGGCCACGGCCGATTTAATGGGAACGCCGCCGTCCATAAGAGCCAGCGATCCACCGCAAACCGACGCCATAGACGATGAGCCATTGGATTCCAAAATGTCGGAGACAACGCGAATCGTATAAGGGAATTTTTCTTCCACCGGGATTATCGGCTGGAGCGCCCGCTCGGCCAAGGCGCCGTGCCCGACTTCGCGACGACTGACCCCGCGAATAGGCCGCACTTCACCAGTGGCAAAGGAAGGGAAATTATAGTGGAGCATATAGCTCTTGGTCGATTCTCCTTCGAGATCATCCACCCGCTGTTCATCGATTTTGGTGCCGAGAGTCAGAACTACCAGGGCCTGGGTTTGTCCTCTCGTAAACAGGGCCGAGCCGTGAGTTCGAGGCAAGACGCCCACTTCACACGTAATGGAACGGATTTCATCCGGGCCGCGGCCGTCAATGCGGCGATTCTCTTCGACAATCATTCTCCGCATAACGTCGGCATCAGTATCCTCGATGATTGATTTTACGGCGTTCTCCGATTCCGGATATGCCTCGGCCAATCCTTTAAGAACTTCATCTCTCAACTGATTTTTTTTCGAGCGGCGTTCGTCCTTATCGGCAATGCGATTATATTCATCCAGTCGGGACCGAACCATTTCCGTCACTTTGCTTTTCAAAGTTTCATCAACAATTACCGAAGTGTACGGGGCTTTCGGTCGACCGGCCGCCTTCTGTAATTCTTCAATTTTGGCTACTATATTTTTTATATGACCATGTCCGAAGGCCAACGCTTCAAGCATATCGGCTTCGGTGATTTCGCGACCGCCCCCCTCGACCATGGTAATTGATTCTTTCGAACCGGCCATAGTCAGACTTATATCCGACTCCTCCAATTCCTTGAAAGTCGGATTTACAATTAACTGTCCATTGACTCGTCCGACCCGCACCGCCGCGACGGTCGTTGTAAAGGCGATATCGGAAATAGTCAATGCGGCCGATGTCCCGATTAACCCAAGTATGTCGGCATCGTTTTCCTGATCAGTCGACAGGACCAAATTATGGCATTGCACTTCGTTCCGGAATCCTTCGGGGAACAACGGACGAATGGGTCGATCAATAATACGCATCGACAATATTTCTTTTTCAGACGGCCGCCCCTCGCGTTTAAAAAATCCGCCGGGAATCTTGCCGGCGGCATAACTCTTTTCCCGATAATCGACCGTAAGAGGGAAAAAGTCCTGCCCTTCGATCGGTTTGTCCGAGGCGCATACCGCCGATAATACCATGGTATCGCCCAATCTTACTACGACAGCACCATTCGCCTGTAATGCAACCTTGCCTGTTTCCAGAGACAGCCGTTTTCCGCCCAAATCTAATTCTACGCTATGTACCATTTAAAATCCTCTCTCAGAACTAACGTCTGATATTCAATTGCGCGATGATTTGACGATAACTCTCAACATCGCGATCCATCAGGTAATCAAGCAGGCGTCTCCGCTTGCCCACCTTTTTTAAAAGACCCCGGCGGCTGTGAAAATCCTTGGGGTGTAATTTCAGATGCTCGGTAAGGGCGTTAACGTCCTCGGTTAAAATGGCAATCTGAATTTCCGGCGAACCGGTATCGGCATTATGCAACTGGTATTTGCCGACGATTTCCGCCTTTTTCTCTTTGCTAACTGGCATTTCCTACTACTCCTTTATCTTTCATTCTTACAGCAATTTCTATATCTAATTTTATTTGCGCCACCAGGGCATCAGGGTCGCCGAATTTGCGATTTTCACGCAAGTAGTTTTCGGGATAGCAAAATATCTCCCTGCCATAAATCTCGCGATCGAAATCAAAAATATTTACTTCTACCGAAATTCCCGCCCCCGGATTGAAATGATTGGTTCCGATAAACATCACTCCGCTATAATTTGTCTCATCAATTCTGACTCTGCAGGAATAAACGCCCTCCGGCGGCAGAAGCT
>CALMKK010000026.1 GCA_937867135.1 uncultured candidate division Zixibacteria bacterium | reverse complement strand
ACAATCTTCATATCGATATATTCTACTCAAGAACAGGTCGGCCGGACCGGATTATTCTTGTTCCAGGATGATACGGCTGTCCTTCAGAACCGGGAGGACCGGAATGGCGTCAATTTCGGAGGCCAGATCCACATCGTTTTCGAATCCTAATTTTCTTAAAAATCGTCCATGTTCGCCGCGCGCGATAGTCTGTTTAAGGGAGCGGATATTACTGCGGTAGAGGAGAAGCGCCAGCGAGGCCGCATCATTCAACTCCATTTCGATTTTAATTTCGCTCTGCAGTTTGTGCAAAATCATTCCGCCGCAAAGGGTGTCTTCAATGGAAAAAGCGCCATCCTGCCCGGCGCATAGAATCACCAAATCTTGGCCCGCATCGGCCACCTTTTGCGCCACCAGTGAGATATTCGCCAGCGCCCCGGTGATGGTCAATTTCGACGTTGACCCTCGCGCATATCCCCGGGTTCCATTGGAGGTCGTCAGGATTACGGTTTTTCCCTTGACCTTCTCCTCGGTATATTCCAGCGGCGAATTTCCCAAATCGAAATTTTCAATTTTTATCCCCTGACGTTCTCCTCCAAGGATCCCGGTTTCGGCCCCGATTTTGGCCCGCATCTCGGCTGCTTCACCCGGTTCCGATACCGGTATCACCGCCCGCGCCCCCGCTTTGAGGGCCTGGCAGATTGTCGTCGAAGCCCGAAGAACATCAATCAAAACCAGAGTCTTGCCGGCCAACCGCTGCTCGACAACCGGACTGGGGACAAGAAATAAATCGGCCCTCATCAACGATGTGTCCCTTCTTTGTAAAAAGGCGGTTTAACCACCACCGCCGGGAATAATCTGTCTCTGATTTTCACGTCCACAGCATTTCCCAGCGCCGTCATCTTCAGCGGAAGATAACCCATCGCCACCGGCTTTTGGAGCGACGGCGAGAAGGTGCCCGACGTTACCTGCCCGACGATTTCACTGCCGGCCACTAAATCATATCCATGGCGGGGGAAGGCTTTTCCTTCCAGTTCGAGGCAGATTAAACGGCGTTTCGGCTTTTCTTCTTTTTGCTTAAGCAGAATATTCCGTGCCATAAAATCCCCTTTATCGAAACTGACCACCCAGGCCAGGCCGGCTTCGATCGGGGTCGTGCTTTTATCGATATCGTTTCCGTAGAGAGCCATTTTCATTTCAAGCCGGAGCGAATCGCGCGCTCCCAGGCCGATCAATTTCATATCGAATTTCCTGCCCGCCACGATACATGCTTTCCAGAGATCGTCGCACATTTCCTGTGTCAAGTACATCTCGAATCCGTCTTCGCCGGTATATCCGGTACGAGAGATCAAAAAAGTGTGCTTGCCCGATTTTATAACTGCGCAATTGTAATACGGTATCGTCTCCAAATCGAAATCGGTGATCTGCGAAACCACCTTCTGGGCGTTCGGCCCCTGCACGGCCAGCAAACCGAATTCATCCGACCGGTTCACCAGCTTGGCTCCCTCGATCAGGTGCGATTTGAGCCACTCGAAATCCTTATCGATATTCGAGGCATTCACCACCAGCATATATTTGTCGGTCAGCCGATAAACCAGAAGATCATCGACAATGCCGCCGTCGGGATAACAGAGAATCGAATACTGTATTTGCCCGACCGTCAATTTCGAGGCGTCATTGGTCGTCATCATCTGAATAAATTCCAGCGCTTTCGGCCCCGATATTTCAAATTCCCCCATATGCGACAAATCGAACATCCCGACATTTTTGCGGACCGCCAGATGCTCTTCGGTTATTCCGGTATATTGAATCGGCATCAGGTAACCGGCGAACGGAACCATCTTGGCTCCCGCCGCGACATGATATTTATAAAAAGGCGTTTCTTTTATGTTGTCGGACAGCGAATGCTCATCCATCTTACTTGCCTCCCGCGCGCGTGTAATTCAGCAATCCGCCCGCGAAAATTATCTCCCGCTGGCGGGGTGTCAGGTTGACTCTCAATAGATATTTATGACCGTTGGTCTTATTCTCGGATTCGATTGTATCACCCGCCTTAATCTGTTCTTTCACGCGCAGAATTTCCAGCTGGTTCCCCTGCTTGATGTCATCATAATCGGCCGGATTGATGAAGGTCGCCGGGAGGATCCCGAAATTGATCAGGTTGGCCAGATGAATCCGGGCGAATGATTTGGTGATCACCAATTTCACCCCCAGAAACATTGGCGCCAGGGCGGCATGCTCCCGCGATGACCCCTGTCCGTAATTATCGCCGCCGACTATGAAGCCACCGCTTCTCTCTTTGGCCCGCTTGGCGAATTCCGGGTCCACCTGATAGTACACGAACTCCGCGATTCGGGGGACATTGGAGCGGAGCGGCAGAACTTTGGCTCCCGCCGGCATGATATGATCGGTAGTGATATTATCGCCCACTTTCAGAAGGATTTCCCCGATCAGCATTTCACTCATCGGAGTATTAATCGGAAGCGGCGCGATATTGGGGCCGCGGATAACTTCCACTTTGTCCGGATTTTTCGACGGCGGAATAATGCCGGAATCGTCGATATCAATCTTTTTCGGCAGGACAATCCGCGGCTCTTTCCCCAGCTTACGCGGGTCGGTAATATATCCGGTTAAGGCCGCCGCTACACAGGTCTCCGGCGAGGCCAGATAAACATTGGCGTCTTTCGTCCCGGAGCGGCCGGGGAAATTGCGGTTGAAGGAACGGATGGAAACCGAACCCGAAGCCGGCGCCTGGCCCATTCCGATACACGGCCCGCAGGCCGATTCTATGATCCGGGCTCCCGAGGCGATAATATCCGCCAGCGCCCCGCTTTTGGCGATGGCCTCGAATACCTGCTTGCTTCCCGGCGTGACTGTCATCGAGACATCAGGATAAATCTGTTTCCCTTTAAGCATTTTCGCCGTTACTGTCAGGTCATACAGCGATGAATTGGTGCAACTCCCGACACAAACCTGCTGAACTTTGGTCCCTTTGAGTTGCTTGACCGGAACGACCTTGTCCGGCGAATGGGGCTGGGCGATCATCGGTTCCAGTTTGGCCAGGTCGATTTCGATTACTTCGGCATATTTGGCGTCTTTGTCGGCCTGCACTTTGACAAAATCTTTGAATCTCTTCTGCATCCGCAGATATTCTTTGGTGCGGTCATCGCTGGGGAAAATCGAAGTCGTCGCGCCCAGTTCCGCCCCCATATTGGTGATAGTCGCCCGCTCCGGAACTGTCAGTTCCACCACGCCCGAGCCGCTGTATTCGATGATTTTTCCCACCCCGCCTTTGACCGAAAGCCGACGGAGAATTTCCAGGATTATATCTTTGGCCGTCACATATGATTTCAGTTTTCCTTTGAGGCGGATATTGACTATTTCCGGCATTTTCAGGTAGAACGGCCCGCCGCCCATCGCCACCGCCACATCGAGCCCGCCGGCGCCAATCGCCAGCATCCCCAATCCCCCGTTGGTCGGGGTATGGGAATCGGAACCAAGGAGTGTTTTGCCGGGTGCGCCGAACCTTTCCAGATGGACCTGGTGGCAGATACCGTTCCCCGGACGGGAGAAATAAACCCCGAATTTGGAGGCGATAGTCTGCAAAAAGGCGTGATCATCGGCGTTTTCGAACGATGCCTGAAGCATATTGTGGTCGACATAAGAGACCGAGAGCTCCGTTTTGACCTTTTTGAGTCCGAGCGCTTCGAACTGGAGATAAGCCATGGTGCCGGTCGCGTCCTGCGTCAGGGTTTGATCGATTTTAATGGCTATATCTTCACCGGCCTTTAGGTTACCGGTAACAAGATGAGCCTTGATTATTTTTTCGGCTAAATTCATCCCCATATAAATCTCCTTGATTCCTTGATTTTTCCAAAGATACGAAAGAAAACCAATCCCCCGCAAAAGTCAACTGATAATTTATAGAGATTTGACTCTATGAAAGCGGCAAACAGCATGAGATTATGCGGCGTTTTCCCAGACAATTTTATCCGCCCCTTGTAGGGGTAACCCTCGCGGTTACCCGATTTTCGCAGAAATTGCATTATTAAGGGCAGGCGCAAGGCCTGCCCCTACGACATATCGAATCAGGTGCGTGAAGATGTTCCTATCCGCCCTGACGTGCGAGGGGTCACGAATTTTCCCGCATTTTCCTTGTCATTATGTCACCCAAACCATATATAGCAGGCAAATGGCAATTGGTTTTCAAAATGAAGCCTTTTGCAGGTCAGACCGCTGCCGGACTTGACTGTGACATGATGCAACAAAAGCAAAACAAATTGTTCCGCAAGTTATATATCATCAATCTTGCCCTGATATTTGTACCGCCGATTTTATATTTTATTGGCGGCCTGATAATGTACCGTGGAAATATAATGGATGCACTTGTAGGGGGATTTGTTGTTTGTATCACACTGGCACATATCTTTTTAGCTATTTTCATAGGATTGAATATTTGGGGAATTATAAAATATCCCACTCATCGTCTTAAATTCCTGATTGCAATCGCCATTTCTGTGATATGGATCGCATGGGGAATTTATGAATTAATGACTATACAGCTTCCTTGAAGCCAATATCCTCCTGTTTCTCACATCGCGCGGTAGATTTCCTATCTGTCAGCGAAATGGCCCCGGCAACAGCGGCCGAGTTTCGCGCCCATAAATAACTGTCAGGAAAGGGTTCCTGACAGCGCGGGGAATGCTTACAAAAAAAGAGTCCGCTTAGCTGGGTCACTTGGGGGAAGGGGCGTAACCGACCACCTCGCGGACTCTTCAAAAGATAGGGAGTGGTGGAGGGGGATGCCCGACTCTAACGTCAGGTGGCTGGAAGACCAGCACACACCACTCCCGTAATTGCTCTGGCACCTGTTCGATTTCGGCGTTCAGGGCCTGGCTGCCTTTGAGAGCGCCTTTTCGGCTAAGCGAGACAGCCGCCGGGTTGTTGTCGAATCAATGAAAACGGGCTATTCCGGCGACTGCTCAATTGAACGCCAAATTACTACATTTCCGGGGCTTTTCCGTTTGCTCTTAAAAGCTTACAGCCTTTCATCAGAATCGCTCTGGGTTATTCTTCTCGGTTGCAGATCCAAAAGGGTGAGATCTCCTCTAAGAATTTGGGTTGCGACAATAGCAAACTTACTTGGGCTCAATCCCTGCAATCCGAATGGATGCCAGCAGTCCTTGAACGCTACCTTGGCATACTTACCAACTTCTTTTCTCATGGACATAATTTCTTCCCCCGATAGCCTAATTATTTGAGGGTTTTCGTACGATGAGCTTTGTGGCCTCATCGGCTATAGTCCAATCACGCGGTATCTTTTTTCTCCGATTTGCGTTTTCATAGTTGACTCATAATACGTGACCGCTCACGCATTGTCAATAAAAATATGCTTAAGCGCTCAAGAAAGTTTTGAAAGAAACTTCCGGCTAGGACCAATTAGGAGGTCGGAAGATTTGAGTCGGAATTGGCTTAAATAAAAACCTAGCTGGAAGCCCTTCATTGTCTGCGGAAAGTTATTGGCAGACAAACTGATAGCTCAGCTCTTGCCATTTTCTGATTGAATCGACAACTTAATATGGTAAACAGGGGATAATCTTACTTGCGTCAAGCCCCAACACGCTCGGGATCAATGACCTTTTGGAATTAGACGGCGATGCTTCCTGGAATATTCTGGAGGAGAAATGTGACTTATTTCGCCTGTTTCTTATTCCGCCATCTCGCCAGGGCCGCCTTTCGCGCGGCGTCACTTCGTTCCCTTTTTGTCAGAGTCTTGGCTCTTGCCCTTCCGCCCTTGAGACCGCCCAATCGGCCAAGGGAGACCGCGGCAGGGTTTTTGGTTGCGCCACCGGAGACGGATTCCTTCGACGGTTGCTCATTCGCGGATTCATTGGCTGATGTGGTCGCCGGTTTGTTGGTTGAGTCGCCGGAGACAGCTTCTTCCGATGGCTCTTTATTCGCCGATCCATTGGCTGATGTGGTTGTCGGTTTGTCGGTTGAGCCGCTGGAGACAGATTCTTCCGGCGACTGCTCATTCGCGGCCTGATCGGCTATTGTAGCCGGCGATTCGTTATGGTCGGCATTTTCTGTGGATGACCGTTTTTCCATGTATATGCTCATTCGCGGCCTTATCGGTTGTTATGGCCGCCGGGTTGTTGGTCGTGGTCAACCCATTTTGTGGGTGATCGATTTTCTTC
>CALMKK010000025.1 GCA_937867135.1 uncultured candidate division Zixibacteria bacterium | reverse complement strand
GCCTGCTGATATTGTTCCTTGAACATATACATATATCCAAGTTTCTTAAGGGACTCCCCGAAATCTGCTTTCATTGTGAGGGCTTTTCGGTATGATTCGGCGGCGGAATCGAGATTTCCCGCGTCGGCATACATATCGCCTCGGGAATCATACGGATTGGCCTCCGTAGGGGCAAGCTGGATGTATTTATTAATGGCGTCAATGGCCTCTTTATGGCGATTCGATTTATCGAACGCGTACGCCAATAAGTTATATGCCGTGCGGTAATTAGGGTCCAGAGCGAGGGCACGGTTGCAACATACAACAATCGAATCATTGTATTTGGCCCGACTTATAGCAGAATACATTTGGGCAAGACCAAGCCAACTCATCTTATCATCAGGATAGATTCTGAGAAAATCCCGCAGACTTGCTATAGCCTCGTCATAGTTTCCCTGAATATAATATTGCATGCAAACGGCCCGTTTACGGCTCCGTTCGTCGACACGGTCAATATATTTCATGGCTTTTGCCATCGCCTCTTTCGCATCGCCTCTGCTGGAAATAGACATCATGGCCAGCATCGCATAAGCCTCGGCGAAGGTTGAATCGTACTCAAGGGCCTTCAGCATGGCCCGGCGGCCGTCCTCTATATAGTATTTATCCCAATAGCTCAGTCCTTCCAGATAATATTTATATGCTTCCGGAGAACGGGTGGTGACATCGGAGACCTTTACGGGAGTCTCGGTTCGGATCGCCGCCGGAAAGGCGTTACTTTTTTTGACCTCTTCGGTCAAACGGTCTATGACGGCAAACATATTCTCCCCCGAATTGCCTGTTACCCGTTGACTGGAAATTACGGCACCGCTGGCCACATCTACCAGTTGCGAAGTCAATACAATAATGGGGTCGCCCTGTAATATTGAGCCGGTCAGCATCCATTTGGCTTGCGCCTTTCGGGCGATCTCTGAAGCTGTGGCACGGTCGATTGCCCTGCAACCTTCTTTGCCTACTTGCTTCAGGAGATCATAAAGCCGCTGACTCGACAGTACCTTGATATATTCGGATTGGGATAAGCCCGTGATAAGCAAATTGGTCGCAATTTCTGCGAGCCGCTTGGAATCGGCGGGATCGGTGATATTATCAAAATACATCACCGCCAGCCAGTTGGCCGCCGCCTGCGTTTCGTGAGTTGACGATATCTCAAGTTTCCAGGGTTTCAGAACCAGGGCCAGAACGACCAGAGTAATTATCGCCGGCCAAAGAACCGCAACCCTCCACCTCCGCTTTCGATTAACGGCTGGGAGTAAAGGCTGAGGTATCAGCCGTTTAAGGTCGGCCAAAAGATCGTCGGCGTGCTGATACCGTAGCCCAACGTTTTTTTCCAGCGCTTTGTCGATAATCACTTGCCACTCGGAGGGGATGTCGCGCCGGAAGTGCGCCAGAAGCTCCGGATTGCTACCGGTGATAGCGCGGAAAGTGGCGGCCTCCGATTCGGCCTTGAACGGGGAATAGCCGGTAATCATTTCATACAAAACAACCCCGAGCGAAAAGAGGTCGGTCCGATAATCTATTTTTTCGCCTCGTACCTGTTCCGGCGACATATAGCCGATTGTGCCGAGGGTCGAGCCGGTTCGGGTCAGTTGTTCGGTCCCGATGACCGAGGCCAATCCGAAATCCACGATGCGTGCCCGGCCATGCGAATCGATAAGAATATTCGAGGGCTTAATATCCCGATGCGTAATGCCATTCTCATGGGCGGCCTGAAGCCCCTCGCAGATTTGCATGCCGAGCTCGCGAATCCGATCCAGCGGCAATTTCTCGCCGGCCAGGACATCTTTGAGAGTCTGCCCCTCAACATGCTGCATGGAGAAAAAAGGCCGTCTCTGATATTCCGACACGTCAAAGACCGCGACAATATTGGGATGATCAAGTTTGGCGGCCGCCTGGGCCTCGCGCTTGAATCGGGCGCGGCATTCGGCATCATGGCAGAGATGAGGAGGCAAAAACTTGAGGGCCACCTTGCGGCTGAGTGCGGTATCCTCGGCAAGATAAACCTCGCCCATCCCACCGGAGCCGATTTTTTCAATTATTTGATAATGTCCGACAAGCGCGCCCTTGCTCAGAACGGAAAATGATCCAGTCTTATCGTCGTTACCATCGACAGGCATTCCGCGCCCTCCGTTGGATTTTCGATGCTTGAGAATAATGGAAAATTCCGACTAAATGTAGTTTCTTGTTCAGGAATTGGCAACTAAAAAATCCGCGCGGTTCGCGGTCGATTCTATCATTGATTATTTATAAATCGACCTTGGCGGTTCGGGATTGAAACGTCCGGCGATTGCCCGACCGGTGGATTTTAAGCCGCTCAAATATGTCCAAAACTATATTCAATATCTACATGACTCGGCTGGGCATCAAAGTTGACAACTCATTTCTACTTTAAAAGAATTCACACTTTCAGGAACGATTTTTGCACGACCTGAATACTGAAAGCCGTCAAAGCCATTCATTTTAAATAACTTGAGTGGGCGGACGGAATAAAAATAATGCCTCCTTTCGATTGCGGAGGAACAAAAGATGCAATGATCTGCACCGGAATGGAACGCTAATGTAATGATCGTGTGATGGCTGAAGCGTCCATTGTTGAAAATTCCTCGGATCGACAAAGGCTTGCAGTCAGGATATGTTTTTTTGCCGGCGATGCATACGAGCCCCGGGCAACTTGTCACCGGCAATTGGAGGACTTATGGTTAAGTTCATAATATTGATTCTTCTTAGCTTATTTCTGCCGGCATCGGGTGCCATAGCGCAAGAAGTGATTATTTCAGATTATCCGATGGGGGTCGGCGGAAGTGTCAAGGCGGAACTATTCCAGCCTTACTACCCGCAAATTAAAGCGATTGCCGATACGTTGCACCGTTATCCGCTGGCCCGTGCCATAGTGACAGGGGGCGCCGACGGTGCAAAATATGCAAATAATAATGACGCCCTGAATCCCGGCCTGGCGCTGGGCCGCGCCAATGTTCTGCGAAATCTGTTGATAAAGGAATTTAAAGTCGATTCGACCCAAATCGTGATTCAATCGATCGACGATAAAGTCAAAGGAAATCAATACCGGTACGCCGGCATACGAGTCGATCGAACTTTATCCAATCTTGATTCTCGATTGGAATATTTGGAAAGCCGGCCGCCGGAGGAGAAACATTTTACCGAACTTGAAGGGGCCAAGACGGATTTTTTGGAGAGTTTTGGATTGCGCTTAGGCGGCGGAATTTCTTCCTCACCATTTGGAGCCATTCCGGTAATCGCCGGGTCGGTGACGTGGAGACGGATTATATTTGTCGAAGCGATAGTGGGTCATACATTTTGGAAAAGCACTTACTCCATTGCCGGTAGCGAGCTGTCCACCCGGCGGCGATTGGCCGGGGCCGAAGTGGTCGTTAATCCCTTTGAACACCTGCCGCTGGGCATTGTCGGCGGCTGGGTGCGGGTTGAAGAAATTTCACAGCTGTATTATCAGTACGTAAGAATGTCCGAGGGCCCTCTTCTGGGCCTAAGATATTCGCCCCTGGATTTTCTTTCTGTCACGGGGTGTTATAATCCGTCCCGGCACCGCCTTGCCGGTGATGAAATTTCCAAATCGGAAAGCGATCAATTTCTGCTATCAATTTCGGCTCATAAAACATTCGGAGGCGCAAAATGAAAAGGCTCTTTGTCATACTGGCCTTCGCCGTACTGGCTCTATCACTGCAAATTATCACCAACTGCTCCGATCCCCTTGAGACAGTCAATTCGAGGAATTTAACGCCGGTGGCGCCCGGCGGAGATACGATTGTATATATTGACACGGTATTTGTTTACGATAGTACTTATCAATTTGATACTTTGATAATCATAGATACGATCAACCAGATCGACACTGTAATAATCATTGATTCCATCGGTCATGTCGATACCTTAATTATTGTCGAACCGGGGCCCGATGGGCCGCTTATGCTCTGTTCCCGGCTGGCCTGCAACCAGAAAGAAATAATCTGGATGTTCCACAATCAGGAAGGATCATATCGATTGGATTTTGCCGCCACGACGGAGCGGGATAAGCCCACCCAAACCCTGGTGGTGGAAATCGACGGCCATTCAACGACCTGGAATACGGCCGAAGATCAGGAATTGGTTATTGAACAGGGGCTGAACGCCAATACGACCATAAAGATATACTCCGCCAATCCCCATGCCCTCGGTCACAGTATAGATATTTGTCTCACTATGACCAAATTATAGTCCAAATCAAGGAAGGTCGAAACCCCTACGTTTCGACCTTTCACCATCGTCACCTTAATAAAACCATTTTTTTTGTCGCGGTTGCTTTTCCTACGGTAATTTTATAAAAATAAACGCCCGGGGCCGTTAAGGTATCCGGCTCCCATTGTCTTTCATACAATCCCTCGGCCTGAACCTCATTGATTAGAGTATCAACGAGTTGACCTTTAACATCATAAATGACGATCAGGACAGGGGACAATTCCGGGACAATGTATGATATGGTTGTGCTCGGAGAAAAAGGATTTGAGATATGTCGCTCGGTCAGCCATAAATAGGACTTATTTATGACCACTCGATACAGCAAATGCTCGAAAGACCGGACAGTCCGGCCGGTATTATTACTTATGATAACAATATACTTGAAGAGCAATTTTTCGATATGGCGCGGATAGGCAATAGGCGAAATGATTTCGCGAATCCCCTCAATTTTATCGGATTTGTCAGGCGGCTGCGGTTCCGACGGCCTCGACAGCGCGGGGTGCTCGAATTTATTGTCCCCATCGAAGACAACGCGGAAAGAATCGATCGTAATTTCCGGGATGGAATCATGCGGCAGTTTTTCGCCGGCCGGATTATAAGTGATTTCAATCTCCCCTTTCAATAGAGAAGGGTGGATTGTATCACGGACATCGACAGGATTGCTTTCGAGGCGGGTAGTGATCCGATAATCGCCGATAGTATCGACCGGAAACGCGGGCCCGGATTGCCGATTCTGAAGAGGCTTCGGTTGCTCACCATAGGACAGAGCGGGAAGCATAACCGTCAATAACATCAGAAAGTATGTTATTCTCATAATCGCCTCCAAAGAAAATGGTAATTTAAATTTCTTTTCATTGATCGGAATCTCATCCCAAACGCTCCGAGTAACTATTCTCACCACCAGTGTTGAACGCCGCCGATCATTGTGAATATTCGTTCATCCTTACTGGAGGCGGTTTTGCGGAGCCAGTACAGCCCGCCGGAGGGGACTTTAGCGAAGGCAACACCGGAATCAGCCGCTTTCGCTTTTCCCAATGATTTCCATTCTCCTTTCCAGTAGAATAGCTCGTACTCCTGCCCGGTCTTTACCTCGGTTCGCTCGATTCCCTCGGTGGATGATTCCAGTTTGGGATTGGTGATTGAGGTCAGATTAAGCGGGATTAGATTTGCGGTATCCGGAGTGATAGAATGCATCTGACCGGCGGTATCGAGAATAAAAGGAGCTCGGTGGGGGACAATTTTCTCGTTGATATATAAAGCCGGAAGGTACAGAATATCGCGACCCATTTCTTTGAACAGGGCTTTATTATCGGCGGCTCTTCCCCATTGTATCGCCTGCCATTCGCCGGAATTGAAAACGCAGAGATAGGCGATATCAATGGAATCAGGAAGCGGCGCGGCCAGGTCAACCGTCAAATCTGATACTCTCGCATAGGCGGACGTAACATCGCTATAACTTTTTCCGGCCAGCCAGCCGGGGATTTTCTTCTGTTTTCTATCCTGAAAAACAAGGTTTTCGGGATGATCCTCATAGGTTTTGCGGTAGGCCTTCGCGATTTTGTTGGCGAGTTTGTATTCGCCGGGATTGGCTTCATCGCCCATAAACGGCACAACTTTGCCTTCGGGCAACAATATTGCATTCCAAGCATGGTTATTCCCGGCATTGCCCCAGTAGGGAGTATAATCGCTGGTAACCGCGAGTCCGTTGGACCGCATGGCGAAAATGGCGAGGTTGGTCATATCTTCGCATCGACCTAGCCCCGCCCGTCGCATTTCGTCCAACCCCTGATCGGTAGGGTGATAATAATAGATTTCGCTGAAAGTGAACCATTTCTTGATATCGTTATTGATGAGACTTGCCGCCTCGACCGGATTCGTGGAATCATTCATCTCATTCGGCAGATTTATATATTTATCCCAGAAGTAAGGGCGCCAGTCTTCGAGCGGTTCATTACTGCCGCGGTACGGGAGAACATAACCGCAGAACTGATCAAATGATAGCCATCGTGCCCACGGCTTCTCCTGCCAGGCGAGAAAGGCGTAATCGATATGGTTAATCAGAAGCCCGGCTTTGATGGCTTTTACATCTTCGAAAAGGTCCTTCTTTTTGAAATCGAGTTCGCCGGTTTTGGCCTGAAGGGAATTAAAAGTCTTTGTCAGGCTGTCATAAGCAGGATAATCGAGAGCATCGAACGGGATTTCATTTCCCGCGGTATCGACCAATTTATAGGTGACATAGCTGTGGCCGGGCATATTTTTAATCAGGTAACAGGCGGCTTTAAATTTGAGCGAATCGCTTTTAAAGTGGAAAAGAACTTTTTCGAGTTCCATCCGGTTATCGCCGGCGGAATCAAGAACACTCGTAATCTCCGATGGATAATCTATTGATTGGGCTTGGGATCCTAAAGGGACAATCGCAAATAATGAACAAAAGATTAAACCAACAAGGCATATTCTTGGCATTTATAGTCGACCTCGAGTTAAATATTAGGAATATGATAAGAAATGTCCGGTCGGGCCGCAATGAGATTCGGGAGATTTCAATAAAGAGAACCCGGCGGGTTTGAGAACCCGCCGGGCACTTTTTAAATCATCAATATCGTCAATTTATCGCACCGAATTCAATCAGCGCATATTGTTGATAATATTGGTGGCGAACTGCGATGTGGAGACCTTGGTGGCCCCGTCCATCTGACGTTCCAGATCGTAGGTCACAGTTTTGTCTTTAATGGTCTGTTCAATGCCGTTCTCAATCAATTTCCCCGCTTCTCCCCACCCCATATAATCGAGCATCATTACGGCGGAGAGAATCAGCGAACCGGGATTAATCATATCTTTGTCGGCATATTTCGGAGCGGTACCATGGGTGGCCTCGAAAAGGCCGACAAAATCGCCAATATTGGCGCCGGGAGCCATTCCCAGTCCGCCGACCTGAGCGGCGCAGGCATCGGAAAGATAATCGCCGTTCAGATTGGGCGTGGCGAGAACTTCATAATCGCCGGTGCGGGTCAAAATCTGCTGAAACATCGAATCGGCGATACGGTCATTGATGACAATCTTGCCGGCAGGGATCTGGCCGCCATATTGCTTATTCACCTCGTCCTCAGTCACGACTTTATCGCGGAACTCGGTGATGGCCAGTTTGTATCCCCAATCGCGGAAGGCCCCTTCGGTGTATTTCATGATATTGCCCTTATGCACCAGAGTCACCGATTTACGGTTTTTATCGATGGCATACTGAATGGCTTTCCGCACCAAACGTTTGGTGCCGGTGACCGAAATCGGCTTGATGCCGATACCGGAGTCACTACGGATAGAGAGTTTGAACTTTTTGTTCAAAAAATCTATCACCTGCTTGACTTCCTTGGTTCCTTTGGCCCATTCAATCCCGGCGTAAACATCTTCGGTGTTTTCGCGGTAAATGACGACATTCATATTTTCCGGATGTTTCACCGGGGCGGGAACGCCGTCAAAATATCGCACCGGGCGGACACAGGCATAGAGATTCAAAACCTGGCGCAGGGTGACATTGAGAGAGCGAAAACCGCCGCCGATAGGCGTGGTCAGAGGGCCCTTGAGAGCGACGACGTACTGCTTGATGGCGTCAAGGGTCTCTTTGGGCAGGAGTTCGCCGTATAATTTCTGGGCGTTTTCCCCGGCATAGATATCCATCCAGGCGATTTTGCGCTTACCGCCAAAGGCTTTGTCGACCGCGGCATCGACTACCCGGCGGGTGGCTTTCATGATGTCGCGCCCGATGCCATCGCCTTCGATTACAGGAATGATGGGATGATCGGGCACAACCAGTTTTTTATTTTTGACCGAAATCTTCTCCCCTTCTTTGGGGACCACAATATGTTTGAATTTGGGGGACATGTACAAAACCTCCTTTAATATCCTATTTCTTTAAGGAATCCTTTGTATGTCGCCCCGGATTTGGTGAGGGCATCCAGTTCCTTTTTCTGCAATTTCAGTTCGAACACTTTTTCCACACCGTTCGCGCCCAGGACCACCGGCACACCGATGTACAGATCTTTCAGGCCGTACTCACCGTTCAGATAAGCCGAAGCGGGTATGACTCTCTTTTCATCGAGGAGTATGGCGCGGGCCATTTCGACGGTCGCGGAGGCAGGGGCATAATAGGCCGAACCGGACTTGAGCAGTTTCACGATCTCGGCGCCGCCGTCGCGGGTCCGATCCGATATGGCCTGAATTCTATCCGCCGGAATCAGTTCGCCGATTGGGACACCGCCGACGGTAGTATAGCGGGGAAGCGGGACCATGGTGTCGCCGTGTCCGCC
>CALMKK010000024.1 GCA_937867135.1 uncultured candidate division Zixibacteria bacterium | reverse complement strand
TGAATCTCACGACGGAAAGCGTAACGACCTTTCCGTTTACGGACAGGAAAGCAATCCGACAACGTGGCGGCTATGCAAGATGAACCTTGCCCTACGCGGCATCGAAGGAAACATCGGGCCGCGCAACGCGGACAGCTTCCACAGCGATTTGCACAAAGATTTACGGGCTGATTTCCTGCTCGCCAATCCGCCGTTCAACGATTCGGATTGGGGCGGGGATCGGCTGCGTGAAGATGTTCGGTGGAAATATGGAGTCCCACCAAGTGGCAATGCAAACTATGCGTGGATTCAACATTTCGTTCACCAGCCTTATATCCGGCAATTGTCGCCATCGAGGAAAGGGCATCCATACTCTGGGCGCGGGTGATACGCGGCATCAACTCCATGGCAAAAGCCGTCACCCCTGTCTCGGCTATCTGAGCAACCGCTTCCGGTTCGGCCAGCGGCTCAAAAAGGCCGATCAACCATTGACCCGGACGGACATAAGGCAAGTCCCTTTTCCATTCGACCAGGTTAGCGCCCAGGCCGCGAACCTGCAGAATGATATCGGAGGCGGCCAATAGCTTTTCGCGGTCGTCAATAATTTCGGCCCCTTTTTTCATGTATTGCTCGTCGGAAAATCCCGATCCGACCCCGGCATTCTTTTCGAACAACACTTTCAAGCCGACTTTTGCGATGGATGGGATATGATCCGGGATCAAGGCCACGCGGGCTTCGCCCGGAAATGATTCTTTTGGTACGCCGATTTTAATCGCTTTATTATCCGGATCTGGCATGATATCCTCCAATCTAAAATATAATACAAGTTTCCCGCCCGGAAATCTTTGATAATATGGAAGTTCTGATGGCGCCTTTCCCTTATTTCTTATACGTATTTAAATTAACCATCGGGATTGAATTTTGGTTCCGGGACTATTCCGACCCGGCGCTCCCCGTAGAATCGAAAAATGTTTCAGATTGGTTGAAATTGTCGCAAGCTGAAACATTGTCGCGAAGCCATATCTTTGGCAATTTTGGTACAGTTTTAGGCGGCGCTCCGGACCTCATCTAAAGCCGCCATACGTTCCGTCGATTAGATGATTAAATGGCGGTAAGTTCCGTCTAACGAATAAATTAAAAGGGGTGGCAATTAACGGTCGGAATTTTGAATAAATCCGCATTGAACGGTGCAAAATGAAATTTGGAACAGAAATAATCGACTCTTAATATCGGGTTGAATTTAAATGAAAGAACTCGAACAGCTGATTGAGAATGCGGCGGCCGATTTGGTCATGGTCAGCCTTGATGATCTGCCGTCGCTGGCCAGGTTGCACGACGATTTTCTAAATGCGGCCAAGGAAGCCGGTGAAAAATTTCCGCCGGTTGCCGAAGCGGGCCGAAAATTGGCGGACCTGGTCGAAAAAATTGTGCTGGGTGAAATCGCGGAAAGCGACAAAGGTCATGCGCTTGCGATTCTTAATGATGCTGTCGCCGCCCTGCAGGCGCTGGTTCGCGACCATCGGACCCTCTCCGAAGTTTCATTTCCCGCGGAATTGAATCTTTCTTTTGCCGGTGAAACCGGGAAGAGTTCAAGCGCCGCGCATCCGTCGCCAAAGGTCCCCGCCGCCGCGGCGAAAGTCGTTGCGGAATCGTCTGATACAGCGTCATCCGGTGCACTTCCGCCCGAGACGACGGCCCCTCCGCAGGAACTACTTATAATCAATCTGGAGGGGGCCGATATCTCTCTGCTTGGCGATTTCATTAATGAAGCGCGCGAACATTGCGCTACGGCCGAACAGATGCTGATGGATTTGGAGACCGGCAGCGATAATAAATCCGCCATTGATGCCATCTTTCGCAGCTTTCATACCATTAAAGGAGCGGCCGGATTTCTTGATCTCAAACCGATTCTGGTTCTGGCGCACGAATCCGAAACTCTTCTCGATTTCGGACGGAAAGGTACGCTGGCTGTCACCGGTCAAGTCGCGGACACTATTTTTGATTCCATCGATATATTGAGGAAACTGCTGGACGGCACCGAGGTGGCCCTGAAAACCGCCGGGACTTTCGACGGCACGGCCATTACCACGCCGGTCCTGGCCAAACTACGACGATTAATTGAGAATCCGGATCAGGCCCCGAGTGAGACCAAAGCCGAGCGCGTCGGGGATATTCTGATCCAGATGGGTGCCGTGTCGCAGCCGCAGATTGATGAAGCCTTGTCTAAAAAGAAAGGCGCTGATGAACGACTGGGAGAGACTCTGGTAAAACAAGGTATTGTTCCGGCGAAAGTCGTGGCTCATGCTCTTCGCAATCAACAGCAAGTGATTAAAGAAAAGACCGGCGGCGCCTCCGTCAAAGAAATGGTCAAAATCGACACGGAACGGCTGGATCGCCTGGTCGATACCATCGGGGAACTGGTCATTGCCGAATCAATGGTGGGTCAGGACGATGAAATTCTTGGAATAGTTTCACCCAAGATCGCCCGTAATATATCCCACCTGAATAAAATCACGCGTGAATTGCAGGAAATGGGAATGGCAATGCGGCTGGTTCCGGTTCGTCCCACCTTCCAAAAGCTGGCGCGGGCGGTTCGCGACCTCACCAAGAAATCGGGAAAGGAAGTTGATCTGGTTCTCGCCGGTGAGGACACCGAAGTGGATCGCAGTATCGTCGAAAATATCGGGGATCCGTTGATGCACATGATAAGAAACTCTGTGGATCACGGCATAGAATCGCCCGATGACCGAATTCGAGTCGGCAAATTACGCACCGGAAAAATTACGGTTCGCGCCTATCATAAGGGGGGAAATATCTATTTCGATATCGAAGATGACGGTCGCGGCCTTAATAAAGAAAAGATATTGGCCAAGGCCCGCGAAAAGGGCCTGATTGAAGGCACCAAGGAATTGACGGACAAGGAAATTTACGGGCTGATCATGCTTCCCGGTTTCTCCACGGCCGAAAAGGTTACCGATATTTCCGGCCGGGGCGTCGGAATGGATGTCGTGAGAAAAAATATCGAAGCGTTGCGCGGGCATCTGGAGATTCAATCGAACCCCGGGAAGGGGACACTTTTTCTAATGAAATTGCCTCTCACCCTCGCCATAATCGACGGCATGCTGGTCAGTGTGGAAAATGAAAAATTGATTATCCCGACCCTCTCAATTGTGGAATCTCTGAGCCTAACCAGGGAGATGATTTTTACCGTCACGGGACGTGCTGAAATGATTGATCTGCGCGGTGATTTACTGCCATTGATCCGGGTCAATGAGCTGTTTGATCTGAAACCGATCAGCGGTTCTTCTTTGCACAAAACGGTGGTGGTGGTTGAAGATGGTTCGAAACGGGTCGGTCTGGTGGTGGATAAACTCCTTGGACAAAGACAAACCGTCATTAAGAGCCTGGGGCCAATTTTCAGAGGACAAAAATGGGTGGCCGGAGGCGCGATTCTATCCGACGGCAATGTCGGTCTGATAATCGATGTGGGCGGAGTGGCAACCCTGGCGGCCCAGTCGCCGAGGCAATTGGCAACCAATGACGTGAATGTCTTCAATGCGGATGAAACTCCAATAAATGAATCTAACGATAAATGTAAACAGCCGGAGAGTGTCCCCTGTCCTCCGGAACCAGTTGCAGTCAACTGATCACTTCCGGAAATAGAGCTTCCAGAAGGGAGGAGATTAATGAATGATGTAAGAAAAAGCAGTGAAAATGCCAAGGTCGCCGGTGGGACGGCGTCCGAACGGGCCGGTAAATACCTAACCTTCCGACTCGCGGCCGAGGAATACGGCCTCGAAATTCTGAAGGTCAGAGAAATTATCGGACTGATGGATATCACCAAGGTCCCGCGGACTCCTCAATATATTCGAGGCGTCATCAATTTGCGGGGCAAGGTTATTCCGGTGGTGGACCTTCGCCTAAAATTCGAAATGGCCGGCAAAGAGGACACGGAAGAGACCTGTATAATCGTCGTCGATGTCGAAGGCGAACATGATTCGATTCTGATGGGCATTCTGGTTGATGCCGTTTCGGAAGTGCTGGATATTCAAGCGAGTGAAATAGAAGATGCCCCGGCTTTTGGTGTCGGCGTCGATACCCGTTTCATCCTCGGTATCGGCAAAGTCAAAAACACGGTCAAAATTTTGCTCGATATTGATCGCGTTTTAACTAACGTGGATGTCTCCATAATGGAAAATGCCGCCGCGGAGAATGCGGCCGCCTCGTCGCAACTGGCGGAATCCGTCATTTAAAAATGAAAAGCAGACCGCTACGATAGGATGGTTGGAGAATGTGAAAATATGAAAGAGAACTCAACCTCATACTTTATCGGGAGGGTAAAATGAACAAGAGATTAATCTGGTCAATATCAGCCATCGTCATATTGATTCTGGTCGGCTCGGTTTTGGCTACCGAGAAGCCGTCGGTCGATTTGAAATGGTACGGCTATTTCAAACTCGACGGCGCCTACGATCGCAATATGACCAGTCACGGCAATTTCGTGATGTGGGTCCAGCCCGAAACACAACCGGGCCACGATAATCAGTTTAATATGACCGCCAATGAAACGCGCTTTGGCGTCAATGCCACCGGGATGAACTATGGCAATATCAAAGTCAGCGGCAAATTGGAATTCGACCTCTATGCCAGCATTACCGGTTCCACTATTGCTGAAAACAAAGCGATGCTGCAATTGCGCCACGCCTATTTTTCACTCGAATCGGGCCACTGGAAATTGACGGCGGGGCAAACTTGGGACCTGATTTCTCCTCTGAATCCGTCTACTTTGAATTATTCGGTCCTCTGGGGAGTCGGCAATATTGGCTATCGCCGCCCGCAATTGAGCGTCTGGTATAATTTCAAATCGGACAAAAATACCGATGTCACTTTGGCCGGCGGGATATTTCGTACTATCGGTACCGATCTCACGCCCACTTTCACCCTGGCTCTGGGCGAGACCGCCGAAGGCGCCGATGATGGCACCGATGCCGCCATACCGTCTTTCCAGGGATTGCTTGATGTAACTCATAAGTTGGCTTCCGGCGGGCAGATCCGCGCCGGTGTTTCGGCCCTCACGGGAAAGCTCCAGGCCGAAACCAATCAGGGTAACGTCCAGAAATATAAAAACTGGGTCATGGCTGGCCATCTTCAATTCAATCCGACCAAAACCTATGGCTTCTCAGGCGAAATCTACAAGGGTTCCAACCTGGGAAGTTTTTTCGGAAATATTTTAAGAGCCAGTGAAGTCAATGGCTCGGCCGATTTTGGCGGCTGGTTTTCTTCATGGGTGCAGGCGACCTCCAAAATGCAGTTTTCCGCCGGTTATGGAATGGATGACCCGGACAACGCCGACTTCGCCAGCGGTCGTTCCCGCAATAGTTGCGTGTACGGAAATGTCCGCTATGCATTAGCGCCGCAAGTTACGGTCGGTTTGGAATTGGCGAACTGGGTGACCAATTATAAAAATGCCGCCTCTGTCAAGGATTTTCGCACCCAGTCTTCATTAATCCTGAGTTTTTGATTGGGGATATAGGTCAACGAGAATATGCTGTCAATAATTGGCATTTAGGAGGGGAAAATGTTGAATAAACTGAAATTGTCAACGCGCATAATGTTTCTGGGGATATCCATAGTTGTCGCCTTTGCTCTGGTCCTGGGATGGATTTACCCCAAATTCAAGGCCAGAATGTATGATGCCAAATATGTAAAAACGCAACAGGTCGTGGAAGCGGCCTGGGGCGTGATTGATGAATTTGCCAAAATGAGCAAGAACGGCACGCTTACGACGGATGAAGCCAAAGAAAAAGCCAAAGCCGTGATAAAAAATATGCGGTACGGCGACAACGAATATTTCTGGATCAATGACCTTCAGGCCCGCGTGCTCATGCATCCCATAAAGTCTGAAATGGACAACACTGATCAAACCCAGTACGCCGACCCGAGCGGCAAACGGATTTTTGTGGAATTTGCCGATATCTGCCGCAGCAAAGGCTCCGGCTTTGTCGATTATAGCTGGCCCAAACCGGGATTTTCCAAGCCCGTTCCGAAAATCTCTTATGTCAAACTGCAGAGCGATTGGGGCTGGGTTATAGGCTCCGGCATTTATCTTGACGATGTCCAGGCTGAGATGAACGGTTTCTTCTATACCATTTTCAGCGTGGTTGCGGTGATTGTGATTTGCGGCCTGCTGATGTCATGGCTAATGGCAAAATCAATAACGCGCCCCATCAACCGCGCTATTGCCGCACTGGAAAGCGGGGGAGAACAGGTCGGTTCGGCCTCGGAGCATATTTCCTCCGCCAGCCAGTCTCTGGCGGAAGCGACCACCGAGCAGGCCTCTTCACTTCAGGAAACATCGTCGGCGCTGGAAGAGATGTCAAGTATGACCAAGCAGAACGCCGAGAATGCCAAGCAAGCCAATATCCTTGCGAGCGAAGCCAGTACCGCGGCCGATAAAGGCTCCAGGGCCATGGAGGGAATGTCCGGGGCCATTCAGGAAATTAAGCATTCCTCCGATGAAACCGCCAAAATCATCAAAGTCATTGATGAAATTGCCTTCCAGACCAATCTTCTGGCCTTGAATGCGGCGGTCGAAGCGGCACGTGCCGGCGAAGCCGGGAAGGGATTTGCAGTGGTGGCCGAAGAGGTCCGCAATTTGGCCCAGCGTTCGGCCGAAGCCGCCAAAAATACCAGCGCCTTAATCGAAGGTTCGCAGAAGAATGCGGAGAATGGCGTCCGCGCCACCGAAGAGTTCATTGGCATTCTAAATGATGTAACCACATCGGTAAGAAAAGTGACCGACCTTATCGGTGAAGTCTCGGCGGCCAGCAATGAGCAGGCGCAGGGAATCGAACAAGTCAATGCCGCCGTGTCGCAAATGGATCAGGTGACCCAGCAGAACGCCGCCAATGCTGAGGAGTCAGCCTCCGCCAGCGAGGAACTTTCAGCTCAGGCTCAGCAGTTGCAGGCCATCGTTCGCGAATTGACCACGATTGTGGATGGTGCCAAGGCCCGCGCCCGGGTGACTAACTACACTGCCCCGTTGGGTCACTCGGACAAGCCGGGAAACCCGACTGCAGCAGGCAAAACTCGGCAGGTGAAAGACCGCATTCATGATATGGTCCAGCATCATAATGAGAAAATGCACCGCGGTTCTGCCACAAACAAGGTCGTTAAAAAAGTAACCAAGGCGGAAGAAATTATACCGCTTGAAAAAGAAGAGGTAAGCGGATTTTAGCCGGTAATTGAGTGCCGGGTGTAAACAGATCTCCACAAATGGGCGCAGGGGGATTCCCTCTGCGCCCCAAAGGAAATACTGTGGAAGAAATCGTTGCCAAAAAAACTGACCGGGAAACGGTTCCTTATGAGCTCAAAGTCTCTCCGGATAAGTTGAGTGTGCTCCTATCCATGGAGCCGTCCTGTCCCAGAAATGATGCATGGCACGCCGAAGTAGAGGCAAAATTGAAGGAAATGGGAATATCCACGGCTCCGGAGTGGGAGAAAATTGATTTATTGATCAATGATGCCATGGCCGGCGGACAGGTAACCGACGTGCCGATTTTGAGCGGTATCACGCCCGTGCCGTCGGAAGATGGGCGATTGGAATGGACCGATGAATTCTTCACAACGGGATATTATGTCGATCCCATCACCAAGCGAACCGACTTTCATCAAAAAGTCGAAAAAACGTCCGTCGAAAAAGGACAACTTCTGGTCCGGGTTATCCCGGCCAATCCGGGTCGCGACGGGCAGGACGTGTACGGCATACCGATTAAAGTTTCCCGGCCGCGTGCCGTTGAATTGCGTTCGGGGCCGAACGTGTTATGGGATGCCTCCGAAAACGGCTATCGCTCCAAAACCTCCGGTAAGGTACGGTTGACCGGGAAAATCCTTGATGTCGATGAAGTGTTTCGAGTTTCCGGCGATGTGGGATTGGAAACCGGTAATATCAAGCATATCGGGCAAATCGTTATCGACGGCAATATCGAGGCCAATTTTAAAGTGGATGCCTCCGGCGGCATCGATGTGCACGGAATGATATTCGCAAGTGATATTATCTGCGGCGGGAATTTGGTCGCCAGGGAAGGCATCAATGAAAATAATGGCAAACGAATAAATGTCCAGGGTGACGTCGCCTCAAAATATATTCTGAATGCCGTTATGGAGTGCGGTGGGAATGTCATTGTCGGAACCGAAATTTTCCAATCATATATAAAGAGCTGCGGCGAAGTGCGATGCGAAGGCCGAATCGTCGGCGGCGAAATTATTTCCGCTCAGGGCATTACTGTCCATGAAGCCGGCTCCAAAGCGAATGTCAAAACGGCGCTGGTCGCCGGAATAAATTTTACCCTGTTGGAAAAATTGAAAAAGAATACTGAAGATATAACCGGGTTGAAAGAGACAATTAAAAAATTGACCCCCGTATTTAAAAAATTGAAGGCCGGCCTGGCGGCGCTTACGGCGGCGCAAAAGGAGGGCCTGATGGAAATAGAGTTTAAAATATCGGAGGCGGAAGAGGAAATAACCTCGCTTGAAGAACAAAATAAAAATATAAAAAAAGAAATATATGCCAATAAAAATGCCCATATCACTATTTTGGGAACGGTTTATCCCGGCGTCACCCTGCGCATTTTCGATTCCCAGTACGCCGTCGAAAATGCCCTCCTCGGGCCGATTGAGGCCCGTTTGGATCGCGCCACCGCTGAAATTGCACTATCATCTGAACTTGAAAATAAAACGGAGTAATCATGAAAGCAGAAAATATCAGTCCCTTTATTGAATCCGTTTCAGAGGTCTTCCGAAACATGCTCGAAAATACCGTGGAAACCGGAGAGCCTACCGTCGATATGGAAGATGAGGGTGTTCCGGACATAATCGGGGTTATTGGTCTGTCCGGTACCGCTCAGGGAATTGTTGCCCTCCGCCTGCCGGTCAAAACGGCTCTGGCCGTTGTCGGTAAGATGGTCGGTTCTGAATTCCGGGGCGTCGATTCATCCATCATCGACGGCGTGGGCGAACTAGTCAATATCATTGCTGGGAATGCCAAAGCCAAATTCAAAGGGCACTCCATTTCCCTGAGTCTTCCGACGGTTGTCCGCGGGAGTATTTATAAATTGAATAATCTTTCCAACACCGTTTGGCTGACGGTACCGTTCGACAGCGTTTTCGGTCCTTTTTCCGTATCCGTTTGTTTTAAGCCGGCCGTCGTTTCCGAAAAGGAGGATCTGCATGCAAGTGCTTATAGTCGATGATTCCCAGATTATGCGGAAAATCATCATAGGGGCTTTAAAAAAGTGTGGCGTTAATGATATAATCGAGGCTTCCAACGGCGCGGAAGCCATTGAAACCCTCGGGAAGCAAACCGATATCGGCCTGGTCCTGATGGATTGGAACATGCCGACCATGACGGGAATCGACGCCGTCAAAAAAATCAGGGCGGCCAATGTCAAAACCCCGGTGGTTATGGTTACGACCGAAGCCGAGAAGGAAAAAGTCATCGAGGCCATCAAATCGGGTGCCAACGACTATTTGATAAAACCGTTCAGTCCCAAAGATATTCAGTCCAAACTGGAAAAATTCCTGCAGTCGACATAGGCGACGGACTTTCACTTATGGCGGAAATAGAGAAAATTTGACGGTATCGCATATTGATATGAAAGAGACGACTTTTAATAAAATAAGAGATCTGGTGTATGACCGGAGCGGCATCCTTCTGGGTGACAATAAACAGGCGCTGGTTCGGGCCCGTATCGCCAAGCGCATGCGCCACCTCAAAATCACCGATTATGCCGAGTATTATCACTTTGCGGTGGAAGACACCTCCGGCGAGGAAGTGCAACATATGCTGGAAGCTATTTCCACCAATGTCACTTCTTTTTACCGGGAACCGTCGCATTTTGACTTTATGCGTCAGGTGATTGAGGAGTGGGTGGATTCGGGACGAACCACGCTTCGCTTCTGGTCGGCGGCGTCTTCTACCGGCGAAGAACCGTACACCATGGCCATTGAAATCATGGAAACCGTCGGTTCCCGTTCGGTCGATATAAAAATTCTCGCGACCGATATATCGTCGCGGGTCCTGGAAGTTTCCGTCGCCGGGGAATATACGGAAGATAAAGTGATGCCGGTGCCCAAGCATTTGCGGGCCAAATATTTTTCAAGGCGCAACGGTAACGGCCGTTATATCTATAGCGTCAGCGATAAACTGCGCAAATTGGTGATTTTTCGGCAATTCAATCTGTCGGCGCCTCCTTATCCCATTAAAAAACAATTGGACATGATTCTCTGCCGAAATGTTATGATCTATTTTGACCGAAAGGTCCGAACCGGGCTGGTTAATGAATTCAAAAGACTCCTGAAACCGGGAGGGTACCTGTTAGTCGGACACGCCGAAAGCATAACCGGTTTGTCCGACGGATTTCGATGTATCAAACCCTCCATTTATCTGAAGGTATGAATTTATGTCTCTGGTGGTCGTCGGTATCTCGGATATTCGGGTTTCATCTAATCCCGAGGATGTGATAATTACTTACTCGCTTGGCTCCTGTATCGGGGTGACAGCGTATGATCCGATGGCGAGGGTGGGCGGTATGATTCACTATATGCTTCCCCTTTCCAAGATTTCGCCGGAAAAGGCCGATTTAAAGCCCGGTATGTTCGCCGATACCGGGATACCGGCGCTCCTGAATGAAATTATCACCATGGGGGCGTCCAAAAGCCGCCTGGTTGTGAAAGTCGCGGGCGGTTCGCAATTGATGGATCAGAATAAAGTTTTCAACATCGGCGAACGTAATTTCCTGGTTTTAAGAAAAATACTCTGGAAAAACAATATACTTATTAATGCCAGCGACGTCGGCGGAATGCTGTCGCGGACATTGCGTTTTCAATTGGATACCGGAAAGGTTACGGTTAAATCGTCGAGGGGAGAAAACGAATTATGAAAACTAAAGAAAAAATTATATCAGGTATTTCGTCCTTCCCGACCATTCCGGTGATGGTCAACAAACTCTTGGCCGTACTCAGTGACCCGGAAGCGGCCGCTCAGGAAGTCTCGCGCATAATTCAGGTTGATCCGGCCCTGATGGCGAATGTTCTTAAGGCCGCCAATTCCTCCTTCTTGGGATTCAATCGGCCCGTGACATCCTTGTCGGAGGCTACTTTCAGACTGGGCACCAAGTGGATTTACCAGATCGCGGTGTCATCCCTGATTTATTCCAATCTTAAGAAGCCGGCCCCTGGATATGACCTCTCCAGGGAAGCGCTCTGGAGGCATTCCACTTCATGGCCACCTGGCCGTCCTTTTCAATCAGCCACGATCTGCAGGAACCTTCCGGCAAT